>NZ_JBVIFS010000003.1:1043-204103 GCF_055571215.1 Streptomyces sp. NPDC030995 | reverse complement strand
CCCTCCCCCCGCCCCCCCGCCCCCCAACCACCGCCGGGGCTGAAATATAGCCCCGCCGGCGTTTGAGGCGCGGGGTCTGGGGCGGAGCCCCAGGAGCGGCGCCGCACCGCCCCCGCGCGCTCCCAGCCTCCCGGCGGGACAATGACCCCATGCGTACGCTCCGCACGCTCGCCGCAGCCGGGGCCGCGGTACTGCTGGCCACCGCCGGGGCAACGGCCGCCCCCAGCCCCCCGCCTCCGCCCAAGCCGTCGATCAGCGACGAGGCCATCGACAAGGCCCTGGCCCGCCTCGACCAGACCGTCACGGACATGATGCGCCGCACCGGCGTCCCCGGTGTCTCGGTGGCCGTCGTCCACGACGACGAGGTGGTCCACCTCAAGGGCTTCGGCGTCCGCCGCACCGGCGAGCCCGCCAAGGTCGGCCCCGACACCGTCTTCCAGATCGCCTCCGTCTCCAAGCCCGTCTCCTCCACCGTCATCGCCGGCGCCTTCACCACCCCCGACGAGTGGGACCGTCACGTCACCCTCCCCGGCTTCGCCTTCAAGGACCCCTGGGTCACCGACCACGTCACGACCGCCGACCTGTTCTCCCACCGCAGCGGCCTGCCCGACCACGCCGGCGACCTCCTCGAAGACCTCGGCTACGACCAGTCGTACATCTTCGACCACCTGCGCCTGGAGCCCCTCACCCCCTTCCGCGCGAGCTACGCCTACACCAACTCCGGCCTCACCGCCGCCGCCGAGGCCGTCGCCCGCGCCAAGGGCACCAGCTGGCAGAAGCTCAGCGCGGACACCCTCTTCAAGCCCGCCGGCATGACCCACACCAGCACCGAGTTCTCCGCCTACGTCAACGCCCCCGACCACGCGGCCACCCACGTCAAGAACCCGGACGGCACCTGGAGCCCCCGCTACGTCCGCGACCCGGACGCCCAGGCCCCCGCCGGCGGCGTCAGTTCCACCGCCCGCGACATGTCCCGCTGGCTGCGGCTCCAACTGGCCGACGGCACCCTCGACGGCAAGCGGATCATCCCCGCCGCCACACTCGCCCGCACGCACGTTCCCGAGATCGTCTCGCAGCCGCCCACCTCCCCCACCGGCCGCGCCGGCTTCTACGGCCTCGGCTGGAACGTGTCCTACGACGACTCCGGCCGGCTGCGCCTGAGCCACTCCGGCGCCTTCGAACTCGGTACCAACGCCAACGTCACGATGCTCCCCCTGGAGAAGCTCGGCATCGTCGTCCTCACCAACGGCGCCCCCGTCGGCCTGGCCGACGCCGTCGCCCTCGATTTCTTGGACGTCGCCCAGCACGGCAAGGCCACGACCGACTGGCTGCCCCTGCTCGCGTCCGTCTACGCGAAGGAGGTCGACGAGGCCCGGTCCCCCACCGACTACGCCCACCCGCCCGCCTCCGCCAAGCCCGCCAAGGACAGCGCCGCCTACACCGGCACCTACGACAACCCGTACTACGGCAAGGCGACCGTGACGGCCGACGACAAGGGCGCGCTGACCCTCGCCCTCGGCCCGAAGCCGATGCTCTTCCCGCTCACCCACTACGACGGCGACACCTTCAGCTTCGAGACCACCGGCGAGATGGCGGCCGGCCGCACCGGCGTGACCTTCGCAGACGGCACGGTCCGCGTCGAGTCCCTCGATGCGAACCACCTGGGCACCTTCACCCAGCAGTAGGGGTGTCCGCATAGCCTGTCCCCGATGAGACGCAGAGCCCAGCCACCCCCCTCGCCCCTCCCGCAGCGCGCCGGAATCGACCCGGTCCGGCTGCGCCTGCCGCCCGACCCGGACGGGCAGTGGCCGGATCTCGGCAGCTACCTCACCGCGCGCTACGCCGGCACCCGCGGCGCGCGGTCCATCGCGCACCTGCTGGCCGCCGGCCGGGTCCTCGGCCCGGGCGGGCGGGTCGTGCACGCGCGGGACCCGTACGAGCCGGGCGGCTTCCTGTGGTTCCACCGGGACATGGAGCCCGAGCCGCCGGTGCCCTTCGCGGTCCGCGTCGTCCACCGGGACCCGCACCTGCTGGTCGTGGACAAGCCGCACTTCCTGGCGACCACCCCGCGCGGCAGCCACATCACCCAGACCGCCCTGGCCCGGCTCCGCGAGGAGCTGGACCTGCCCGCGCTCAGCCCGGCGCACCGCCTGGACCGGCTGACGGCGGGGCTGGTGATGTTCAGCATCCGGCCCGAGGACCGCGGCGCGTACCAGCTCCTCTTCCAGCGGCGCGAGGTGCACAAGGAGTACGAGGCCCTCGCGCCCCACGATCCGGCGCTCGCCCTGCCGCGCACGGTCCGCAGCCGCATCGAGAAGGCCCGCGGGGTCATCGCGGCGGCCGAGGTCCCCGGCGGTGAACCCAACGCGGAGAGCCTGGTCGAACTCATCGAGGCCCGGGGCGGCCTGGGCCGCTACCGGCTGACCCCGCACACCGGCCGCACCCACCAGCTGCGGGTGCACATGAACAGCCTCGGCCTGCCGATCCTCGGCGATCCGGTCTATCCGCGGGTCACCGATCCGGCCCCGGACGACTACCGCAGCCCCCTGCAACTCCTGGCCCGGGTCCTGGCGTTCACCGACCCGGTCACCGGAGCCGCGCACCGCTTCGAGAGCGGCCGCACCCTCCAGGCCTGGCACGACCGCGCCGGCTGGGAAGCGGGGCCGGACACCCCCTAGGAGGCGACACCAAAGGCGCTAGCCGACCGAGCTGTAGGCCACCACACCCCGAAGCAGCGCGTCCACGGCCTTACGGGCGTTCTTCGCCACCGTGCTCCCGCTCTCCCCGGAGGACGAGGGCGCGGCCGCCGCGATCTGCCCGAGCACGTCGATGACCTGCTTGCACCAGCGCACGAAGTCACCGGCCGGCATCTCCGCCTCGCGCAGCACCTCGTCCAGGCTCTTGTCGGAGGCCCACTGGTACGCCGCCCACGCGAAGCCGAGATCCGGCTCGCGCTGGCCCACGCCCTCCGCCTGGTTGATGCGGTGCTCCTCCTCCAGCGCGTCGAGCCGGCCCCAGATGCGGACCATCTCGCCCAGCGCCGCCTTCGCCGCGCCACCGGGCACCTTCGGTGCGACCGCGTCGTCGGACTGCCGCGCCTCGAAGACCAACGCCGAGACGCACGCCGCCAGTTCGGCCGGGCTCAAGCCCTCCCACACCTTGGCGCGCAGACACTCGGAGGCCAGCAGGTCGAGCTCCCCGTACAGCCGGGCGAGCCGCTTGCCGTGCACGGTGACCTCGTCCTCGCGCAGGTAGTCCAGCTCGGTGAGGAGCGCGTGGATCCGGTCGAAGGTACGGGCGATGGTGTTCGTCCGGCCCTCGATGCGCCGCTCCAGCTGCAGGGTGTCCCGCTTGAGCCGGTGGTAGCGCTCCGCCCAGCGGGCGTGGTCCTCCCGCTCGTCGCAGCCGTGGCAGGGATGCGCCCGCAGCTCGGCGCGCAGCCGGGTGATCTCGCGGTCGTCGGCGGCCGCGGCCCGGCCGCGGGTGCGCCGCTCGGGCGTGATGTGCCCGGCCTTGGTCCGCAGCTGGGACGCCAGGTCCCGGCGGGACTGCGGCGAGCGCGCGTTGAAGGTCTTGGGGATCCGCATCCGGTCCAGGGCCTCGACCGGGACCGGGAAGTCGATCGCGGCGAGCCGCTTGACCTGCCGCTCGGCGGTGAGCACCAGCGGGCGCGGGCCCTCCGCGTACTCGTAGCCGCGGTGCCCGTTGACCCGCCCGGCCGGCACGCCCGGGTCCAGGACCAGCGCGAGCCCGGCGAACTTGCCCGTCGGCACGTGGATGATGTCGCCCGGCTTGAGCTTCTCCAGGGAGCTGGCCGCCTGCACCCGGCGCTGGGCCGCGCCCTGCTTGGCCAGGTCCGTCTCACGGTCCTTGAGGTCGCGGCGCAGCTGCGCGTACTCCTCGAAGTTCCCCAGGTGGCAGGTCATGCCCTCCAGGTAGCCCTCCAGGCCCTCCTCGTTGCGCTGCACCTGCCGCGAGATCCCGACGACCGAGCGGTCGGCCTGGAACTGCGCGAAGGAGGTCTCCAGCAGTTCGCGCGAGCGGTGCCGCCCGAACTGGCTGACCAGGTTCACGGCCATGTTGTACGAGGGCTTGAAGCTGGAGCGCAGCGGATACGTACGGGTACCCGCGAGCCCGGCGAGACCCGCCGGGTCCATGCCCCGCTGCCAGAGCACCACCGCGTGGCCCTCGACGTCGATGCCGCGCCGCCCGGCCCGGCCGGTCAGCTGCGTGTACTCGCCGGGGGTGATGTCGGCGTGCTGCTCGCCGTTCCACTTGACGAGCTTCTCCAGGATCACCGTGCGCGCGGGCATGTTGATGCCCAGCGCCAGGGTCTCGGTGGCGAAGACGGCCTTGACCAGGCCGCGGACGAACAGCTCCTCCACGACCTCCTTGAAGGTGGGCAGCATGCCCGCGTGGTGCGCGGCGATGCCCCGCTCCAGGCCTTCGAGCCACTCGTAGTACCCGAGGACGTGCAGGTCCTCGGTGGGGATGGAGGAGGTCCGCGCCTCGACGATCTCGCGGACCCTCAAGCGCGCCGATTCGTCGTTGAGCCGCAGGCCCGCGAACAGGCACTGCTGGACCGCGGCCTCGCAGCCGGCCCGGCTGAAGATGAAGTTGATCGCGGGCAGCAGCCCGTCGCCGTCGAGACGGGCGATGACCTCGGGGCGGGACGGGGTCCAGATCCGGCCACGGGAGCGCCGCTCGCGCTCGCGGTCGGCCTCGCGGACCATCTTGCCGCGCCGCCGGTCCTTCGGGCTGTACGTGCGGCTGTTCTCCTCGCGCGCCATGCGCAGCAGGTCGGGATTGACCTCCCGGCGCGCGGAGCCGCGGCCTCCGTGGTCGGACTCCTCCTCGAAGAGGTCGTAGATCCGGCGGCCGGCCATGACGTGCTGCCACAGCGGTACGGGCCGCTCCTCGGAGACGATCACCTCGGTGTCCCCGCGCACGGTGTCCAGCCAGTCGCCGAACTCCTCGGCGTTGGACACGGTGGCCGACAGGGAGACCAGGGTCACCGACTCGGGGAGGTGGATGATCACTTCCTCCCAGACGGCTCCGCGGAACCGGTCGGAGAGGTAGTGGACCTCGTCCATCACGACGTAGCCGAGGCCCAGCAGCGACTGCGAGCCCGCGTAGAGCATGTTGCGGAGCACCTCGGTGGTCATCACGACCACCGGCGCCTCGGAGTTGACGCTGTTGTCACCGGTCAGCAGGCCCACCTTGTCGGCGCCGTAGCGCTTGACGAGGTCGGCGTACTTCTGGTTCGACAGGGCCTTGATCGGCGTCGTGTAGAAGCACTTGCGGCCCTGCTGGAGGGCCAGGTGCACGGCGAACTCGCCGACGATCGTCTTGCCCGAGCCCGTCGGGGCGGCGACGAGGACGCCCTTGCCGGCCTCCAGTGCCTTGCAGGCCTCGACCTGGTACGGGTCCAGATCGAATTCGTACATCTCGCGGAAGGGGGCCAGGGCAGAGGCCTCTTCGGCGGCGCGGATCCGGGCAGCGGCGTACCGCTCGGCGGGTGAGAGTTCTTCGGTCATCTTGAGATCGAGCCTACCCGCCACCTCTGACAACAGTCGCGATCATTTAAGCGGGCTGGGAGATACGGGCTAGAACAGGATCTGGACCGCCCCCGGAACGCATTCCGCGGTCACCGGCAGCGGCCCCAGCGGCTCTCCGTCCGCGTAGGCGGTCAGCCCGGCCGCCTCCAGGGTGACCTTGCGCGCCCGGTGGACGCTCACCTTCGGGTGGCTCAGGTGCGTCCCCTTGTAGACCCGCGGGAAGACCTTGAGCAGCGTGGTCCGGCTGCAGTCGCCGACCACCGTGATGTCGAAGAGCCCGTCGTGGGGGACCGCCTCCGCGCAGATGCGCATGCCGCCGCCGTAGGAGGACCCGTTGCCGACGGCCACCAGCGTGGCCTCCGTCTCGATCACCGGGCCGTCGTCCAGGGTGATCCGGTAGGGGACCGGCCGGAAGGCGGCCAGCTCCGCGATCATCGCCAGGTCGTACTTGAAGCGGCCGGCCGGCAGCCGCATCCGGTTGCCCCGGTCGTTGACCCGCGAGTCGAAGCCCGAGGCCAGCACGGTCCCGTACCACGTGGCACCCACCCGCCCCAGGTCGACGTCCCGGATCCGGCCCTCCTTCAGGGCGCCGGCGGCCATCCGCCCCGCCCGCGCCGGGTCCCGTACGGGCAGCCCCAGCGCCCGCGCGAAGTCGTTGCCGGTGCCCACCGCGACCACGCCGAGCGGCACCGGGGTCCCCGCCAGGGCCTGCAACGCCAGGGAGACCACCCCGTCGCCGCCCACCGCGAGCACCGCGCCGGTGCCCTCGCGGACCACGGCGTTCAGGCGGGCCAGCGCGTCGCCCGCGTCGGTACCGACGACGGTTCTCACCGAGAAGCCCGCCGCCCGCAACGCGGAAGCGGCCGGCTGCGCGGCGTACGCGCCCCGGCCGCGTCCGGCGGTGGGATTGACGAAGAGGGTGATCTCAGAGCTCACCCACCGGAATGTACCTGTCAGGTCGCGTCGTCGTAACCGTTGATCCGCTGACGGCCGCCGTCGGCCTGCCCGGGCAGCGCCGCGGGGGCCGCGACGGCTTCCATGTGACCGATCGGCGCCGGCGTGAGGTCCAGCTCGGAGGCCTCGTCGTCGTCCAGCCCCGCGTCGGGGTCGTTGCGCCCCCGCCTGCGGTCGTTGACCAGGCAGATGCCGAGCGCGATGAAGTAGAGGGCCACGATCGGGAGGGCCAGCGACAGCATCGTCAGCGGGTCACCGGTGGGCGTGGCGAACGCGGAGAAGATCGTGATGCCGAGGACCATGCCGCGCCACCAGCCACCCAGCCGCTTCGCGGTCAGGACGCCGGTGAAGTTCAGCAGGATCAGCAGCAGCGGCAGCTCGAAGGCCAGGCCGAAGACGACGACCATGCGGGTGATGAGGTCGAGGTAGTCGTCGACCGGCAGCAGGTTGCGCGCGTGCTCGGGAGTGAAGTCGAGGAGGACCGTCGCCGTCTGCGGGAGGATCTTGTACGCGAGCACCGCGCCGGCGCCGAACAGCGGCGCGCCGACCGCGACGAAGCTCATCGCGTACTTCTTCTCGTGACTGTGCAGGCCGGGGGCGGTGAAGGCCCACAGCTGGTAGAGCCACACCGGCGCGGAGAGCACCACGCCGGCGGTGAGGGAGACCTTCAGGGCGATCGAGAACGGCGCGATGAGGCCGTTCACGGTCATGTCGGCGCAGGGCTTGCCGTTGCGCTGCGAGACCACTCCGTCGGTGCAGCCGACCGAGTCCAGCATCGGCTTCAGCATGAAGTCGATGAGGTCCTTGTAGAAGAAGGCCGACACCACGGTGATCAGGAGGATCGCCAGGACCGACTTCAGCAGACGGTTTCTCAGCTCACGCAGGTGCTCGACAAGAGGCATCCGCCCTTCGGCGTCCTTGTCCGCTTTCCCCTGCTTGCGGGCAGACTTGAGCAACCCACGTCCCTTGTCTCGTTGCAGATGACTGGCGCGTACGGCTGGTGTCAGCCCTGGGCGGTGCGGTTCGGCTCGCTCACCGGCCGGGAGCTCGTGACGTCACCGGGCGCGGCCTGGATGGTGCGCGGGGCGACGGGCTGCTGAGCGGACTGGTCCGCGGCGGGAGCGGCGGCGGCAGCGTCGTCACCCTCGCCGTCCTTCTTCATGGCCTTGGCCTCGCTCTTGAGGATGCGGGCCGACTTGCCGAGGGAGCGGGCCATGTCCGGGAGCTTCTTCGCGCCGAACAGCAGGATGATGACCCCGAGAATGACGAAGATTTCCCAACCCCTGAGGTTGCCGAACATAGGTATCTTCCTTTGCTGCGAGGTTCACTGCACACCCGACGGGCGCCTGGGACGGTCTCTACCGAGGATCGTAACCCCAGGTGGTTAACGCCCGGCAATCCCCCGGCGTCTTCCGGCTTGACGAGAACACGCGTGTTCATGCCCCCGTCACACGGATTCGTCCCGTTCTAAGGACGCACGTCGCGGCCCGCCCGGGCCAGATCGGCCGCGGCCCGCTCAAGGTCCCCCGAGGCGTCCCCGATCCGGCGGCTGGCCTGCCCGACCTGCACGGAGAGTCGGCGTACCTCCACGTAGACCCGAGCGGCCAGGACGGCGAGCACGGCGACTGAGAGGAACCCGAGGGCAATTGCGAACATCGGCCACAGCATGAGCCGAGCCTAGCCGCTGTCCGCACGGCCCCGACGTTCCGCCCGCCCCCGCCCGCCCCGCCCGCCCCCGGGGTCAGATGCTGCGCAGGGTGCTCACACCACCGCCGGTCAGCAGCTCCACGATGCGCTCACCGGCCGGCTTGCGTACGGCCGCGCCGCACTCGGGACAGGTGAAGGAGTAGAAGGTGGTCCGCCGGCTGCCGCCGATGACCAGCCGCAGGGCACCCGCGTCCAGCTCGAAGCGGGCCCGGCAGTCGGGACAGGCCGCCTTGAAGGCGACGGACCCGTAGCTTGGCGACATCGACCACTGCTCCCCTCAGACCTGTTCCCCGTACCCCGCCAATGCTTCCCGCGCGGCGCTGCGCGCACTCTCCGCCAGCTCGGCGGGAACCACGATCCGCCCCTCGCGCCCCAGCCGCAGCGCGAGCCGGCGCAGCGAGGCCGGGTCCGGGCTGCGCAGCGTGATCCGCAGGCCCCCCTCGGCCAGCTCCTCCGCACTGTCGTGCGGGTAATACTCGGCGACCCACCGGCCGCCCGGCCCCACCTCGACCACGACCTCCGGGTCCTCGGCGGCGGGCTGGACCAGCCCCTCGGACAGATCGCGCGGCTCGATGGCGGGCGGCTCGGCCCGCTCGTCCAGCAGCCGGATCTCGGCGACCCGGTCGAGGCGGAAGGTGCGCCGCGCCTCGGAGAGGTGGCACCACCCCTCCATGTACGTGTGCCCCACCGCGAACAGCCGGATCGGATCGACCTTGCGCTCGGTGAGCTCGTCCCGCGCGGGCGAGTAGTAGCGCAGCCACAGCCGCCGGCGCTCCGCGATGGCCCGGTCGACGTCCGCGAAGACCCCGCCCTCGGACTCGAAGGTCACCGACAGCCGGGAGCTGGCCCCGGCCACCTCGCCCGCGGCCGCCTCCAGCTTCGCGGTGGCCCGCAGCAGCGCGTCCCGGTCGCCCTCGCGCAGCCCGGGCAGGGTCGCCACCGCACGGGCGGCGACCAGCAGCGCGGTCGCCTCGTCGGCGGCCAGCCGCAGCGGCTCGGCGGTGGACTCACCCGATGCGTCGGGATTGCGCCACCAGATCCGCTCCCCGTCGGTGTCGATGTCGAGCAGGTCCCCGCCGCGGAAGCTGGTCCCGCACATGGGCAGCACGTCGAGGTCCGAGATCAGCTCGTCCTCGGTGATCCCGAACGCGCGCGCGACGTCGGCGACGTGCGCTCCGGGGCGCTCGCGCAGATACGTCACCAGGGACAGCATCCGGCGGGTCTGGTCGATGGCGTTGGCAGCCATGCTGGTACGTCTCCCCCTCAGGGCACGTCTTGTGGATGTCGCGAATCTCAGATGGTGCGGCCCGTGCGGCCGCCGGACGGTGCGCCGGCGGACCGCAGGGAGCCCTGTCGAACCGGTCAGACCCCGGCGACGGCCCGCAGCCGGTCCACCACGTCCGCCCGGAGGTCGGCGGGCCCGACCACCACGACGTCGGGCCCGAACTCCACCAGCCAGGCGTCCAGCCCGTGCCCGTACGGGATCTCCAGCTCGTCCCAGCCGTCCCCGCCCTCACGCACCGCCGTGGCCTTGGCCCGCAGCGGATAACCCGCCCCGGCCCGCAGCCTGATCAGCGCGGAGCGGTCCGCGCTCTCCCCGGCCCAGCTCGCCACGGTCTCCCGTACGGTCACCACGTCGGGCACCTCCGCGGTGTACTTCGCCGCCCGCGAGCGGACCTTGCCGGTGATCCGGGAGAGCCGGAACACCCGCTCCGCCCCGCGGTCGCGGTCGTAGCCGGCCAGGTACCAGTGGCCGCGCCAGCACTCCAGCGCCCACGGCTCCACCTGACGGGTCTCGGGCCGGGCCGCGGTGGACTTGCGGTAGTCGAAGATCACCGGCCGGCGGTCCCGGCAGGCCAGCATCAGCGGCTCGAAGGCCGCCTCGTGGACCGGGATGCGCGGCTCGATGGCACTGTGCTGCCCCTCGTACGGGTCCCCCGCCTCCGGCATCCCGCCCGCGCGCAGCTTCTGCAGGGCGCCACTGGCCGCCCCCGCGAGACGCGCCTGCTGCCAGACCTTGGCCGCCAGCCCCAGGGCCGCGGCCTCCTCGGCGTCCAGGGAGACGGGAGGCAGCCGGTTGCTGTCCCGGCGGGCCAGATAGCCGGTTTCGCCCTCCAGGTTCTCCACCGTCTCGATGACCAGGCCGAGTTCGCGCAGATCGTCCTTGTCCCGCTCGAACATGCGGTTGAAGGACTCGTCGTTGCCGGCCTCCATGTAGGCCTCGATGGAACCGCGCAACTCGCGCTTGCTGAGCGGCCGGCGGGTCCCCAGCAGACACAGCGCCAGATTCATCAGCCGCTCGGCCTTGGCAATCGCCATCGACGCCCTTCCGCCCTTCTCCGCGTACACATCCGTCGGACCGTCACACCGTGCGCGGGCCGCCACCACTGGCGGACGTACCCGTGACCGTTGACCGTACCGCCCCGGCGCGCCCGGACAAAAGCGAGGGGCCCCCGCCGGACGGCGGGGGCCCCTCCACTGATCGCGGATGTCCGGATCAGCCGACCTTGACGAGGTCGCAGACGAAGATCAGCGTCTCGCCCGGGGCGATCGCACCGCCCGCGCCGCGGTCACCGTAGGCGAGGTGGGCGGGGATCGTCAGCTTGCGACGGCCACCGACCTTCATGCCCTGGACACCCTGGTCCCAGCCGGCGATGACCTGGCCGACACCGAGCTGGAACTGCAGCGCGGAACCGCGGTTCCAGGAGGCGTCGAACTCCTCACCGGTGGAGAAGGCCACGCCCACGTAGTGGACGGAGACCCTGTCGCCGGCCTTGGCCTCGGCGCCGTCGCCCAGCCAGATGTCCTCCTTGACCAGGTCGGTCGGAACCGGACCCTCGGGGAAGTCGATCTCGGGCTTCTCGAGCTTGTCGCTCACGGAACTGCTCCTCATACGTACGAACCGGTCAACCGGAACAGTCTTACATCACCGCGAGGATGTCGAGGCTGAAGACCAGCGTCGACTTCGCCGGGATGGTCCCCTGCTCCTTGTCACCGAAGCCCTGGTCCGGCGGGATGACCAGCAGGATGCGACTGCCGGCCTTCTTGCCGACCAGGCCGTCCTTCAGGCCCGCGACCGAGAGCTCCTTGAGCGGCCAGGTGACCGTCTGATCGGTGCTGTACGTGCTCTCGAAGGTCTTGTCGTCCTTCCACGTCTTGCCGTTGAACTTCACCACGACGGTGTCGGTGTCCTTCACCACCGCGCCGTCACCCTCCAGGACGTAGCTCGAGACCAGCTTGGCCGGCTCGGCGGTGTCCTTCGGGACGGTCACGGAGACTTCCTTGCCGTCCGTGTTCGTACCGACCTTGGGCAGGTCCTTGTTGTCCTGGGCGACTTCCTTGCCCGTGGCCGAAGCCGGGACGGTCGCGCCCTTGAGGATGTCCACGACGAAGACCAGCGTGGCGTTCGGCTTGATCTTCTCGCCCGAACCCTGCGCGCCGTAGCCGAGCTCCGGCGGGATCACCAGCTCGACACGGCTGCCGACCTTCTGGCCCTCCAGGCCCTGGTCCCAGCCCTTGATGACGGCGCCGGCGCCGATCGTGAGGTCGAACGGCGCGGGCTTGCCGAAGCTCTGGTCGAACGGCGCCTTGCCGTCCCACACCTGGCCGAGGTAATTGACCTGCGCGATGTCGTTCTTCTTCAGCACCTGCCCGGTGCCCTCGCTGATGGTCACCACCTTCAGCTCCTTGGGCGGCTCGCCCTTCCCCTTCGACAGGGTGGGCGTCTCCCCGAACTTGGCGCCCTTGGTGATGGCGGGCACCCCGTTCTTCATCTGGGCGGAGTCGGAGCCGCTGTCGTCTCCACACGCTGCTGTCGTCAGCAGCAGCAGGGGTACGACCAGCAGGCCGGCAAGTCGGCGCACGTGTTCCTCAGATCTCAGACGGCAAGGCGGTCGCCGCCACTCTAAGCCGTGCACAGGGCCCCGTACGAGAGACGTACGGGGCCCTGGTGAGAGTGCGATGTCACATTGCGGGTCCTCTGCCGGTCCTACATGCCGGCGATCAGCTTCTCCACCCGGTCGTCCACCGACCGGAACGGGTCCTTGCACAGCACCGTCCGCTGCGCCTGATCATTGAGCTTCAGGTGCACCCAGTCCACCGTGAAGTCCCGCCGCTGCTCCTGCGCCCGGCGGATGAAGTCACCGCGCAGCCGCGCCCGCGTCGTCTGCGGAGGCACCGACTTGCCCTCGAAGATCTTCAGGTCGTTGCAGATCCGCGCCGCCTGCCCCTTGCGCTCCAGCAGGTAGTACAGCCCCCGACGACGGTGGATGTCGTGATAGGCGAGGTCTATCTGAGCCACCCGCGGATTCGACATGGTCATGTTGTGCTTGGCCCGGTACCGCTCGATCAGCTGGTACTTCATGACCCAGTCGATCTCGGTCCCGATCCGGTCCAGATCCTCCGCGTCGATCGCGTCGAGCGTGCGACCCCACAGCTCCAGCACCTGGTCCACCACGCCGGTACGGATCCCCCGGCGCTCGGCGAAATCCACCGCCTTGTCGTAGTACTCCCGCTGGATCTCCAGCGCCGAAGCCTCCCGGCCACTCGCCAGACGCACCTTGCGCTGACCCGTGATGTCGTGGCTGACCTCCCGGATCGCCCGGATCGGGTTCTCCAGGGTCAGGTCCCGCATCACCGTACCCGCCTCGATCATGCGCAGCACCAGATCGGTGGCCCCGACCTTGAGCAGCATGGTCGTCTCGGACATGTTCGAGTCCCCGACGATCACGTGCAGCCGCCGGTAACGCTCGGCGTCCGCGTGCGGCTCGTCCCGGGTGTTGATGATCGGCCGCGAACGCGTCGTGGCCGAGCTGACACCCTCCCAGATGTGCTCGGCACGCTGACTCACGCAGTAGACCGCGCCCCGGGGGGTCTGCAGCACCTTGCCCGCGCCGCAGATCAACTGCCGCGTGACGAGGAACGGAATGAGAATGTCCGCCAGGCGGGAGAATTCCCCGTGCCGGGCCACCAGGTAGTTCTCGTGGCAGCCGTACGAGTTGCCCGCCGAGTCGGTGTTGTTCTTGAAGAGATAGACGTCGCCCGCGATTCCCTCCTCGTGCAGGCGTCGTTCGGCATCGACGAGCAGTCCTTCGAGAATGCGCTCGCCTGCTTTGTCGTGCGTGACCAGTTCGGTCACGTTGTCGCATTCGGGAGTTGCATATTCCGGATGCGAACCCACGTCGAGGTACAGACGGGCGCCGTTCCGCAGGAAGACATTGCTGCTGCGGCCCCATGACACAACACGGCGGAAGAGGTAGCGCGCCACTTCGTCAGGAGACAGTCGGCGCTGTCCCCTGAACGTGCACGTGACGCCGTACTCGTTCTCCAGCCCGAAAATGCGGCGGTCCATGACTGAACATTACGCCTTCTGCCCTCTTCTGAAACCGGGTTCGGGAGCGCCGTTTCGATCAGTTCCGAAGAACGGCCGGGAACCAGCCCGGAAGCCGGCCCCAGAAGCCCCCCGGCTCAGCCCGCCGAAGAGGCCCCGGACGGCGCCTCACGGACACCGTCCGACACCCCCTCAGCCGAACCCGCCACCGCGCCGCTCCTGCCCGGAGTTGCCATCACCCGCTGAGTGACCATCAGAACCAGCAGCGCCGCACCCCCCGCCACACTCGCCACCCCGAAGCTCGCCGCCGTACCACCCAGCTCCACCGCCGGACCCGCCACCGCCGTACCGATCGCCGCACCCACCCCGAAGAACGTCACCAGCCACGAGAACGCCTCCGTCACCGTCCCCGCCGGAGCATGCCGGTCCACCACGATGAACGCACACGCCAGAGCAGGCGCCAGGAACACACCCGAAAGCGCCGCCAGAGCCGTCATCGCCACCGGCCCCGGCGTCAGCATCAACGGCAGATAACAGACCGCGAGCAACGCCACCAGCAACCGCAGCCGCCGCTCCGGCGCACCCGCCCACTGACGCGCACCGTAGAACACACCACCGATCAACGCGCCCAGCCCCAGCGCCGCCATCAGCCAGCCGTACACCGCCTGGTCCCCGTGATCATCCGCGTACGCCACACCCGCCACCGTGATCGAACCCAGCGCCGTACCCACGAAGAAGAACGCACCCAGCAACGCCAGCAGCCCGCGCGAACGCAGCGCCCCCAGCCAGTGCGCCTCCCGCGGCGCAGAACGCCACCGCCGGGACGGCTCACTGACCACCACCGACAGCGCGCCCAGCACCCCGATCGCATTGAGCGCCACCAACGCCCCCGCGGGCGACCACAACGCCACGAACAGCGTCACCAGCAGCGGACCGACCGTGAACATGACCTCCTGGGCCACCGCGTCCATCGCGTACGCCGCGTGCACCTTCTCCTCGCGCCCGCCCAGCACACTCGGCCACAGCGCCCGCAGCCCGCCCTCCAGCGGCGGCGTGAACAGCCCCGCCACCACCACCGCGGCATAAGCGGCCACCACCGACCCGGTACCCGACAACGCCAGCCACACCATGCCCAGCGCCGAGACCACCGCCGCCGGCAACTGCACCCGCGGCTGCCCGAACAGGTCCACCGCCCGGCCCAGCAGCGGCTGACCCACCGCGTTGGCCACCCCGTACGCCGCGGCCAGCGCCCCCGCGAGGGTGTAGCTGCCCCCCTCCGCACGCGTGAACAGCACGATCGCGATCGGCGCCACCGCATTGGGCAGCCGGCCTATCAGCGTGCCCACCAGCAGCCTCGCGGCGTGCCGGGTCCCCAGCAGCTCCGCGTATCCCGCGGCCATGTCCGCCCCCTTCTGCCCGGATCCCGCCGGGGTAATACGTATAACTTGACCCGTCATACGTACCATGGCCGCAGTCCACGGGTCCACCCCACGGACCCGCCCAGCACCCACGACCCCGCACTCCAGGAGCCCCCTGTGACGAGACCCACCAGCCGCGACGTGGCCACCGCCGCCGGGGTCTCCCAGGCCACCGTCTCCCTCGTCCTCGGCGACAAATGGCCCGGCCGCGTCTCCGAACGCACCGCCACCCACGTCCGCGAAACCGCCACCCGACTCGGCTACCGCCCCAACCTCGCCGCCCGCAACCTCCGCCTCGGCTCCACCCGCACCGCCCTCCTCGTCGTCCCCGCCCTCACCAACGAATTCTTCGCCCGCGTCTACACCGGCGCCGCCCGCATCGCCGCCGAACACGGCTTCGGCGTCGTCCTCTACCCCTCCCCCGACGGCACCGGCCCCGCCCGCGACCCCTTCGCCTCCGCCAGCGCCGCCCTCGACGGAGTCATCGCCTCCTCCATGGCCGCCGACGCCCTCCACGCCATCGGCGGCGACACCCTCCCCCTCGTCATGCTCGACAGCGACCCCACCGCCGGCAACGCCGCCGCCCACGTCAACCTCGCCATGGCCGACGGCATGCGCCAGGTCACCGAACACCTCCTCGCACTCGGCCACCGACGCTTCCTCCACCTCGCCTCCGCCGTCGACTCCTGGACCTTCGACACCCGAGCCGAAGCCCTGACCACCCTCCTGGGCCCCCACACCGAGCTCCGCACCGTACGCTCCCCCCTCACCGTCGACGGCGCCCGCACGGTCATGGAAACCGCCCTCGCCACCCCCCACGACCGACCCACCGCCATCGTCTGCGACGACGACATCCTCGCCGCCGGCGCCTGCAAAGCCGCCCGCCGCCTCGGCCTGCGCATCCCCGAAGACCTCTCCGTCACCGGCTTCGACGACCTCGCCCTCGCCACCGCCGTCGAACCCGAACTCACCACCGTCCACCTCCCCGCCGAACGCGTCGGCGAACAAGGCATGACCGCCCTCCTCACCGTCCTCGACGGCACCCCCTGGACCGCCCCCGACATCCCCGTCGAACTCGTCGTCCGCGACTCCACCGGCCCGGCCCCGGCCCACTGACACGACGAAGCCCCGGCCCACCGCGAACGGCGAACCGGGGCTCCGCTACCTACGAGGTCCTACTCGGCGTCGTCCTCCGGCGCCTCGTCATTCGACACGGCATCCGCCTGCGCCGCCGCCGGAACATCAGCCTCCAGCAACCGCGACAGCTGCCGGCCACGAATCCGCTTGAACTTCCGCTGCTGCGCCCGCGTCCGGTCCAGCACCGCCACCTCAAGACGCTCCGCCGGAATCGTCTTGTCAGCACCATTGGCCTGACTCGACAACGCCTGCACCGCCAGCTTCAACGCATCGGGCAGGGTCATCCCGTCCCGATGACGCTGATCCAGGAACGTACTGATCTGCTCGGCATTGCCACCGACCGCGACCGAACCGTGCTCGTCCACGATCGACCCGTCATGAGGAAGCCGATAGATCTGATCCCCGGCCGCGGTCGCACCGACCTCCGCCACGACCAGCTCCACCTCGTACGGCTTCTCCCCCGCACTGGAGAAGATCGTTCCGAGCGTCTGCGCGTACACGTTCGCCAGCCCACGGGCCGTCACATCATCACGGTCATAGGTGTATCCACGCAGATCCGCGTACCGCACACCACCGATCCGCAGGTTCTCGTACTCGTTGTACTTACCGGCGGCCGCGAAGCCGATCCGGTCATAGATCTCGCTGAACTTGTGCAGCGCACGGGACGGGTTCTCACCGACGAACACGATGCCGTCGGCATACTGCAGCACGACAAGGCTGCGACCGCGGGCGATGCCCTTCCGGGCGTATTCCGCCCGGTCGGCCATGGCCTGCTGGGGTGACACATAGAACGGAGTCGACACCGGCTGTCCGTCCCTTTCTTCTGGGCTCCTACGCGGGGCGACGAATGGTCAGAGCAGAGCGGCGCGCGGGCCGTCGGGCTGCTCCATGCGCCGTTCGGTGATGGCGCGGGCGAGCTCCGAGGACTCGGCCTCGCTGAGCCTGCGGAAGCCCTCGTCGGTGATGACGGTGACGATCGGGAAGATCCGGCGGTACAGGTCCGGGCCACCGGTCGCCGAGTCGTCGTCGGCGGCGTCGTACAGGGCCTGCACGACCAGGGTGGTGGCCTGCTGCTCCGTCAGGTCGTCGCGGTACAGCTTCTTCATGGAACCGCGGGCGAAGATCGAACCGGAACCGGTGGCGGCGAAGCCGTGCTCCTCGGAGCGGCCGCCGGTCACGTCGTAGGAGAAGATCCGGCCCTTCTCCTTGGCCTCGTCGTACCCCGCGAACAGCGGCACGACGGCCAGCCCCTGCATCGCCATGCCCAGATTGCTCCGGATCATGGTGGACAGCCGGTTCGCCTTGCCTTCCAGCGAAAGGGTCGTCCCCTCCACCTTCTCGAAGTGCTCCAGCTCCAGCTGGAACAGCTTCACCATCTCCACGGCCAGGCCGGCCGTACCGGCGATGCCGACGGCGGAGTACTCGTCGGCCGGGAACACCTTCTCGATGTCCCGCTGCGCGATCATGTTCCCCATGGTCGCCCGCCGGTCACCGGCGAGCACGACCCCACCGGGGAAGGTGGCCGCGACGATGGTCGTCCCATGCGGCGCCTCGATGACGCCCTCCGGCAGCTTGCGGTTGCCGGGCAGCATCTCGGGCGAGTGCGCGCCCAGGAAGTCCATGAAGGACGACGACCCCGGCGTCAGGAAGGCTGCCGGTAGACGCCCTGTGCTACGAGTGTTGGGTTCCACAGGTTTCCTTCCAGGTATTCGGCCGCCCGAAGAATGCGGTCGGGGTTTTCCTTCAATAGGCCAAGGCCCGTGTTGCAGTTGAAGCAAAGTACGCCACGGACCCTACCCGTCTTGTGGCAGTGATCCACATGCACGGCCGGGGCCCGGAGGCAGAGGCAGCAGAGACCACCTTGATCGGCGATCATCTGGTCACGCTCGGCCTCGGTGATTCCGTACTTACGCTTGAGGTGACCTGCCCGACCGTCGACGGCCCGGCAAGCCTTGCAGCGCGTATTGAGACCATCGGAGGCGGATGCCTTGCGGTGATACTCGGAGTGCGGCTTGACCTCCCCGCAGCGTGTGCAGAGCTTGTGCCCCTCGGGCAAGTCCGCACACGGACGGTCCGTCCTCGCCTCCGCCGACGGCGCCTTGAGGTGGTACCTCGTAGCGCAATCCCGGCAGTGCCTCTGCAGGCCATCCATGTTCGACCGCTTGATACCGAAGGCTGCGCGCGGCCGCTCTTCACCGCACCGCACACAGCGCTTCGACCCTGCCCTTCCGGGCATCCACCCCACCCCTCACCTTCGATTCGAAGGCTACTGGCCGCCTTTTTGAACGAAGCTTCGAACGAAGTCCTCGGCGTTCTCTTCGAGTACATCGTCAATCTCGTCAAGTACGGAGTCGACGTCGTCGGAGAGCTTTTCCTGGCGCTCCTTGAGGTCGGTCGATTCCTCGACCGCCGCCTCCTCGACCTCCTCGGTCGAGCGCGTCGCCTTCTGCTGTCCGCCGCCGGTGTCCTTGGTCGCCATGTCTACCTCACCCCGCTCGGTTCGCACGCTCATGTCGAGAGACCCCGGGATTCGGGATCTCTCAAGATCAGACCCTACGTCGGACCCTACAAGGAGGGTCCGACATTCGTCCCCGCACTTTCATAACGTCCGGTTCTCTTCATGATTCCCGGACCGGGGCCCTTTCAGGCCCCGAAGGCCCACTCACTGTCCCGAAAGAACCCGCACCAGGTCCTCCGCCGTGCGGCAGCGGTCCAGGAGCTCCTTCACGTGGTTCCGCGTCCCCCGCAGGGGTTCCAGCGTCGGGACCCGCTGGAGCGAGTCGCGGCCCGGGAGGTCGAAGATCACCGAGTCCCAGGAGGCCGCGGCCACGTCGTCCGCGTACTGCTCGAGGCAGCGGCCGCGGAAGTACGCCCGGGTGTCCTCGGGCGGCTTGCTCTGGGCCCGCTCCACCGCCGGCTCTTCCACCAGCCGCTTCATCTTGCCGCGGGCCACCAGGCGGTTGTACAGGCCCTTCTCCGGCCGTACGTCCGCGTACTGGAGGTCCACCAGGTGCAGCCGTGCCGCGTCCCAGCCCAGCCCGTCACGGCGCCGGTAGCCCTCCAGGATCTCCCGCTTGGCGATCCAGTCCAGCTCTCCCGACAGGCTCATCGGGTCGGTCTCCAGCCGGCCGAGGACGTCCTCCCAGCGGGCCAGCACGTCCTTGGTCTGCTCGTCCGCGTCGGAGCCGAAACGCTCGTCCACGTACTTCCTGGCCAGCTCGAAGTACTCCATCTGGAGTTGTACGGCTGTCAGCGTGCGCCCGCTGCGCAGCGTGATGAGGTGGTGCAGGTCCGGGTCGTGGGAGACCTGGTGGAGGGTGCGTACGGGCTGGTCGACGGCCAGGTCGACGTTGATGAAGCCGTCCTCGATCATGGAGAGGACGAGGGCCGTGGTGCCCAGCTTCAGGTAGGTGGAGATCTCGGAGAGGTTCGCGTCTCCGATGATCACGTGGAGCCGGCGGTACTTCTCGGCGTCGGAGTGCGGTTCGTCCCGGGTGTTGATGATGGGGCGCTTGAGGGTGGTCTCCAGGCCGACCTCGACCTCGAAGTAGTCCGCGCGCTGGCTGATCTGGAAGCCGTGCTCGCGGCCGTCCTGGCCGATGCCGACCCGGCCGGCGCCGGTGAAGACGAGGCGGGAGACGAAGAAGGGGGTCAGGTGGCGCACGATCTCCGAGAAGGGGGTTTCCCGCTTCATCAGGTAGTTCTCGTGCGTGCCGTAGGAGGCGCCCTTGTTGTCGGTGTTGTTCTTGTAGAGGTGGATCGGCTGGGCGCCGGGCAGCTGGGCTGCGCGCAGGGCGGCCTCGGCCATGATCCGCTCGCCGGCCTTGTCCCAGAGGACGGCGTCGAGCGGGTTGGTGATCTCGGGCGAGCTGTATTCGGGGTGTGCGTGGTCGACGTAGAGCCGTGCGCCGTTCGTGAGGATGACGTTGGCGAGGCCGATGTCCTCGTCGGTCAGCTGGCTGTTGTCCGCGGCCTCGCGGGCGAGGTCGAAGCCCCGGGCGTCCCGCAGCGGGTTCTCCTCCTCGAAGTCCCAGCGGGCGCGGCGCGCCCGGTGCATCGCCGCCGCGTAGGCGTTGACGATCTGGGACGAGGTGAGCATGGCATTGGCGTTCGGGTGGCCCGGGACGGAGATCCCGTACTCCGTCTCGATCCCCATTACTCGCCGTACGGTCATGCGGCCCTCCTTGCCCGGCGGCGCTCCCCTTCGGGAGCGGCGCTCAAGTACCGCTGGTGCTCCGGTGCGCGTGCCTGTGCCTGTTTTCTGTGCGGTGTCCGTCCCCGCACTGCGCGTTCGGCGGCGGTACGGAAGAGCCTAGAACCACATCGCGCTCGTGGGGAGATCATTTCCGTCATTGAATTTGCCTTGTCACCGGCTGAAAATCGGCCGGTAAAGCAGTCGGCTGCGGATGCCCGGGGAGGGCATCCGCAGCCGCTCCGCTCGCTCAGAGGTACTGGCCGGTATTTGCCACCGTGTCGATGGAGCGTCCGGTGTCCGCGCCTTGCTTTCCGGTGACGAGGGTGCGGATGAATACGATCCGCTCGCCCTTCTTCCCGGAGATTCGGGCCCAGTCGTCCGGGTTGGTGGTGTTGGGCAGGTCTTCGTTCTCCTTGAACTCGTCCACGCAAGCCTGGAGGAGGTGGGAGACGCGCAGGCCCTTCTGGTTGTGCTCGAGGAAGGCCTTGATGGCCATCTTCTTCGCACGGTCCACGATGTTCTGGATCATCGCGCCCGAGTTGAAGTCCTTGAAGTAGAGGACTTCCTTGTCGCCGTTGGCGTACGTGACCTCGAGGAAGCGGTTCTCCTCGGTTTCGGCGTACATCTGCTCGACGACGGTCTGGATCATGCTGTGGACGGTGCCGGCCGGGGAGCCCTGGTGTTCGGACAGGTCGTCCGTGTGCAGGGGCAGGGAGGCCTTGAGGTACTTGGCGAAGATGTCCTTCGCGGCCTCGGCGTCCGGGCGCTCGATCTTGATCTTCACGTCGAGGCGGCCGGGGCGCAGGATGGCCGGGTCGATCATGTCCTCGCGGTTGGAGGCGCCGATGACGATGACGTTCTCCAGGCCTTCCACGCCGTCGATCTCGGCGAGCAGCTGGGGGACGATGGTGTTCTCCACGTCCGAGCTGACTCCGGATCCGCGGGTGCGGAAGAGGGATTCCATCTCGTCGAAGAAGACGATGACGGGGGTGCCTTCGCTCGCCTTCTCGCGGGCACGCTGGAAGACGAGGCGGATGTGCCGCTCGGTCTCGCCGACGTACTTGTTGAGGAGCTCGGGTCCCTTGATGTTCAGGAAGTAGGACTTCCCGGCTGCCTGTCCGGTCACCTCGGCGACCTTCTTGGCAAGGGAGTTGGCGACGGCCTTGGCGATGAGCGTCTTGCCGCAGCCGGGCGGGCCGTAGAGCAGGATGCCCTTCGGCGGGCGGAGTTCGTGTTCCTTGAAGAGGTCGGGGTAGAGGTAGGGGAGCTCGACCGCGTCGCGGATCAGCTCGATCTGGTCGCCCAGGCCGCCGATCTTCTCGTAGTCGATGTCGGGGACCTCTTCGAGGACGAGGTCTTCGACTTCGCTCTTGGGGACCACTTCGTAGACGTAGCCGGAGCGGGGTTCGAGCAGCAGGGCGTCGCCGGGGCGGATGGTGATGTCCAGGAGCGGCTCGGCGAGCCTCACCACCCTTTCCTCGTCGGTGTGCCCGACCACCAGGGCGCGCTCGCCGTCCTCGAGGATCTCCTTGAGGGTGACGATGTCCCCGGCGCGCTCGTATTCCATGGCTTCGACCACGTTGAGCGCTTCGTTGAGCATGACCTCCTGGCCGCGCCGGAGGTCTTCCGGGTCGACGCTGGGGCTCACGTTCACGCGGAGCTTTCGGCCTCCGGTGAAGATGTCGACGGTGCCGTCCTCGTTCGCTTGCAGGAAGACACCGAAGCCGGCCGGCGGCTGTGCGAGCCGGTCCACTTCTTCCTTGAGGGCCACGATCTGGTCGCGGGCCTCACGGAGGGTATTCGCGAGTCGTTCGTTCTGTGCGGAGACGCCGGCCAGATTTGTCTGCAGCTCGACGATCCGCTCTTCGAGAATCCTCGTGTGTCGCGGAGAGTCGGCGAGCTTACGTCGCAGGACGGCGATTTCCTGCTCGAGATAGGCAACCTGGCCGGCGGGGTCCTCAGACCCTCGCCCGGGCCGGATGCCGCGGTTGATGTCGTCGTCGTGGGCTGCCACGGTCCTCACCTCCTCCAAGGGGAGCTGGACGCTTCCTGACCCTACCTGGGCTGGTGGTGATTGAAACCCCTAGATCACAAAGACGGTAGGGGTGTGTCCGATCTTCACCCTTGCGTACTCCCTCACGCCAAGGAAATACCCACCCATCAAACTCGGGAAGCGGCCGGTTGTAAGGTCGAACTGTTCAACACCCGTCAGAGCTCGCGCGACTTGCTGCGAGTAGTGACCGGGATGGATCACTCAGCGCAGGGAACGGCAGGAGATATGACCGTGCACCAGGAGGCTCCGGCGGGCGTCGTCGGTGAGGCCGGGGAGCCGCTCGAGGTCTGGATCGACCAGGACCTCTGTACCGGCGACGGCATCTGCGCGCAGTACGCGCCCGAGGTGTTCGAGCTGGACATCGATGGTCTGGCGTATGTGAAGGGCGGGGACGACGAGCTGCTGCAGGAGGCGGGGGCGACGACTCCGGTTCCGTTGACGCTGCTGCAGGACGTGGTCGACTCGGCCAAGGAGTGTCCGGGGGACTGTATTCACGTAAGGCGCGTTTCGGACAGGGTGGAAGTCTTCGGTCCCGACGCAGAGTGACGCTTCAAACACTCGTGGCGGCTGAGTCCGTCAGCTCCTGGCGGAATTTTCCGTCGCTCCAGCGCCACTTGGCGAGCTGCTTCTTGTCGGGGCAGCAGCGCGGGACCTGGGGTGTGGAGTAGCCGAGGAGGTTTGCGGTGACGACGCGGTCGCGCACGGTGAGCTCGGTGGCGGTCTGGCGTTGCGGGGTGTCGAGCAGGGTGGCCACGACGCGGGGGCGGGAGCCTTCGGTGCGGTCCTGGGTGAGTACGTAGATCGCGTGGGGCGGGGTGCCGGAGCCGGCTTCGCAGCGGACGGCGGCCACGGTCTCGGGGCGGCCGTCGCCGTCGAGGTCGCCCGTGGCGGTGGCGGTGACGGTCTGTGGGGCGCCCTTGCAGTCGAGGGGGTAGGTGACCGCGGCGGGGTCGGGGGCGGTGGCCTGGGGGCCGTTCGCGGCGGGTTCTCCCGCGGTCGCGGCGGCGGTGGTGCCGGTGGCCGGCTGGATGAATCCCGCGGTGGCTATGACGGCGGCCATGGCGGTGGCCGTGGCGAGCCAGTGGAGGGGCCGGGCGTGGCTGTGTGCCAGGTCGTCCAGTGCCGGGGCCGGCCCGGCGGGGCTGTGCAGCACGCGGGGTGTCTCCTGTGTGAAGGGTGACGGGGAGCCAGCATCGTGCCACACCTCACATGCCACGCCTCACATGGGGGTGGAACGGCCGGGTCCGGTGCGGCCGGCCCGGCGGGGGCCGACACGGGGACAACGAAAAGGCGCTGTGGCGCAGTTCCCGGTTGGTGCGGGGAACTGCGCCACAGCGCCGTCGTGTTGGGTCGGCCGGGTGGTTACGCGGAGCGGTCGCTGCCGGGTCCGTCGTAGTCCTCGCCGTAGGCGCCCTTGGCGGGGCGGCGGCGGCGCATCGGGGGTTCGACGCCGTCCGCGAGGCGGCGGGCGGTGACGAGGAAGCCGGTGTGGCCGATCATGCGGTGGTCCGGGCGGACGGCGAGGCCTTCGACGTGCCAGTTGCGGATCATCGATTCCCACGGCTGCGGCTCGGCGAAGCAGCCGATCTCGCGGATGGACTCGACGGTCTTGGACAGCTGGGTGGTCGTGGCCACGTAGCAGCACAGGATGCCGCCGGGGACCAGTGACTTGGAGACGGCCTCCAGGCACTCCCAGGGGGCGAGCATGTCGAGGATCACGCGGTCGACGTCGGTGTCGGACAGGTTGTCCTGGAGGTCGCCGACGGTCAGCTGCCACGCGGGGTGCGGGCCTCCGAAGTAGCGCTCGACGTTGGCGGTGGCGATCTCGGCGAAGTCCGCGCGGCGTTCGTAGCTGTGGAGCATGCCCTGGTCGCCGATGGCACGCAGCAGGAAGCTGCTCAGGGAGCCGGAGCCCACGCCTGCCTCGACGACGCGGGCGCCGGGGAAGATGTCGGCGAAGGCCAGGATCTGGCCTGCGTCCTTGGGGTAGACCACGGCGGCACCGCGGGGCATGGACAGGACATAGTCGGGGAGCAGGGGGCGCAGCGCGAGGTACGCGACGTTGCCTGTGGTACGGACAACACTGCCCTCGGGAGCACCGATCAGCTCGTCGTGCGGGAAGGAACCCTTGTGGGTGTGGAAATTCTTCCCGGCTTCGAGCGTGAACGTGTAGTGGCGGCCCTTGGGGTCGGTGAGCTGAACCTGGTCCCCGACCTTGAAGGGCCCGCGTCGGCGGGCGGCACCGGTCGGTTCGGACATGTGACCAGTGTATTGGCTTCAGGACTGGGGCCGCGCCATGGCCTTCACGAAGGCCTTTTCGACGTCGAGGGTGGACAGGACGCCGTAGATGGCGCCGCCGGGTTCGAGGACGAGGTACTCGGTGGCGGGGGTGGCGCGCAGGTGGTCGAGGAGTTCTTCGCCGGTGAGGTCGGCTGAAACCTTCATGCCGTCGGTGAGGTCCTGGGCGAGGGTGCTGACGGCGACCCAGGGGCGACGGTGTTCGGGGACGGAGGCGATGGCGCTTTCGCGGACGATGGCGGTGGGGTCGCCGTGGCCGTCCACGACGACGAGGGCGCGGGCGCCGGCTTCGTTGGCCCGGCGCAGGGCCTCGGAGAGGGGGGTGGCGTTCTCGACGGGGATGGCGCGCCGGGTGAGGTTGCGGGCCTGGAGTTCGGGGAGGTGTTCGCGCAGTCGTGCCATGCGCAGGCTGTTGCCGGCGCCGGTCCAGATGATGGCGGCGAGGATCGCGGCGAGGAGGGCGTCCATGACGGTGTCCATGCCGCCGATCTCTTCGGTGCGGTTGCCGAGGAGTCCGGTGTGGGTGAGCAGGGGCAGGCCGAGGAGGACGGCGACGGCGAGGCCGCGGCCGACCCAGGCGGCGGCGACGGTGCCGGCCATGGGCTTGCCGGTGATGCCCCAGATGACGGCGCGGAGCATGCGGCCGCCGTCGAGGGGGAGGCCGGGGAGCAGGTTGAAGGCGGCGACGAGGAGGTTGGAGATCATCAGGCCGGCGAGGAGGACGCCGGGGACGGTGGCCGGGTCGACGGCTTTCATGCCGAGGTAGAAGGCTCCGGCGAGGATGAGGGAGAGCAGGGGGCCGACGAAGGCGAGGACGAATTCGCGGCCGGGGGTCTCGGATTCCTTTTCGATCTCGGAGACTCCGCCGAAGAACTGGAGCTGGATGCGGCGCACGGGGAGTTTGAAGCGCAGGGCGGCGACGGTGTGCGCGAGTTCGTGGACGAGGACGGAGGCGTAGAAGGCGACGGCGAAGAAGAGGGAGACGAGGTAGCGGATGGTGCCGAGGTCGGGCAGGACGCGGTCGAGCTGGTCGCCGAAGACCCAGGTGATGAGGGCGGCGACGAGGAACCAACTGGGCGAGACGTAGACGGGCACGCCGAAGGGGCGGCCCATGAGGAGTCCGCCGCCCGGTGCGGAGCGCCGGCCCGCGCGCTCGCCGGTTTCGTCGGTGTCTGCCACGGCTGTCCTTCGTTCGGTCGTTCGGTGCGTGTGTTTGCGGTGTCGTTCGGTGGCGCTGTCGGTGTGTGGTCCTCCGATCATGCAGTGCGAGGGGGCTTGCCGTCGATGGTATGCGCGTGCTGTCGGTGGCGGGTCGTAGGGTTTTGTCTATGACGACGAGCCCCGGGGCTGTGCCAGGCGCAGCCGATGTCGACGCAGTGCCGAGCGCTGTGGCGCCGACCTCGCTTTCTCCTTCGCGGGCGAGTGATTTCATGCAGTGCCCGCTGCTGTACCGGTTCCGGGTGATCGACAAGCTGCCGGAGAAGCCGAGTGCGGCGGCGACGCGGGGGACGCTGGTGCACGCGGTGCTGGAGCGGCTCTTCGACCATCCTGCGCAGGAGCGGACGGCGCCGCGGGCGAAGGCGTTGATTCCGGGGCAGTGGGACCGGTTGCTGGAGGCGAAGCCGGAGCTGACGGAGCTGTTTCCGGAGGGTGATGAGGGTGCGGGGCTGGCCCGGTGGCTGACGGAGGCCGAGGCGCTGGTGGAGCGCTGGTTCACGTTGGAGGACCCGACGCGGCTGGAGCCGGTGGAGCGGGAGTTCTTCGTGGAGACGGAGCTGGATTCGGGGCTGCGGTTGCGGGGGATCATCGACCGGGTGGACGTGGCGCCGTCGGGTGAGGTGCGGATCGTCGACTACAAGACGGGCAAGGCGCCGCGGCCGGAGTATGCCGAGGGTGCGCTGTTCCAGATGAAGTTCTACGCGTTGGTGGTGTGGCGGCTGAAGCAGGTGGTGCCGCGGCGCCTTCAGCTGGTGTATCTGGGCAGTGGTGATGTGCTGACGTACGACCCGGTGGTGGCGGATCTGGAGCGGGTGGAGCGCAAGCTGCTCGCGTTGTGGGAGGCGATCCGGGAGGCGACGGAGTCGGGTGAGTGGCGTCCGCGGCCGACGAAGTTGTGCGGCTGGTGTGATCATCGGTCGGTGTGTCCGGAGTTCGGGGGGACTCCCCCGGCCTATCCTCTGATGATCATCCCGAGGGCCGAGGGCGTCCGCCCGGCCGATTCCTGATCGTCGGGTCAGGGCACAATGGGCGGCGTCCGCCGAAGCCGTCCGACGAATTCGAGGTACACCCCGTGGCCATCCGTGTCCTTCTGGTCGATGACCAGCCACTGTTGCGCACCGGTTTCCGGATGATCCTGGAGGCCGAGGGGGACCTGGCGGTGGTCGGTGAGGCCGGTGACGGTCTGCAGGCGCTGGACCAGGTGCGGGCGCTGCAGCCCGACGTGGTGCTGATGGACATCCGGATGCCGCGGATGGACGGGGTGGAGGCGACCCGGCAGATCACCGGTCCGGGCCGGGACGGGCCGGCGAAGGTGCTGGTGCTGACCACGTTCGACCTGGACGAGTACGTGGTGGAGGCGCTGCGGGCGGGGGCGAGCGGGTTCTTGCTGAAGGATGCGCCGGCCAATGAGCTGGTGCAGGCGATCCGGGTGGTGGCGGCGGGTGAGGCGATGCTCGCGCCGAGCATCACCCGGCGGCTCCTGGACAAGTACGCGGGGCATCTTCCGTCGGGTGACGAGAGCGTTCCGAACACGCTGGGGACGCTGACCGAGCGGGAGGTCGAGGTGCTGAAGCTGGTGGCCCGGGGCCTGTCGAACGCGGAGATCGCGGCGGATCTGTTCGTGAGCGAGACGACGGTGAAGACGCATGTGGGGCACGTGCTGACGAAGCTGGGGTTGCGCGACCGGGTGCAGGCGGCGGTCTACGCGTACGAGAGCGGTCTGGTCCGCCCCGGGGCGCAGTAGCCGCCGGGACGGGTGCGTGACGGGTCCGCAGGGAACGGGTCCGCAGGCAACGGGTGCGTACGGAACGGGCCGGCAGCCGCGTGGTGCGGCTGCCGGCCCGTTGTGCGTGTGGCCCGGTGGGGCTCAGCCCTTGCTGATCTCCCAGAAGCGGAAGACGGTCGAGGCGTCGAGGGACCACTGGAGGCCGTTCACGTTCTGGCGGGTGACGGCGTACTGCTTGCCCTGCCAGAGCGGGAGGATCGGGATCTCCTCGGCGACGATGTCCTGGAGCCGGTTGTAGTCCGTGTTGGCCGCGGTGCGGTCGGACTTCGCGGAGGTCGACGGGATGATCGTCCCGGTGATCTCCTTGTTGTCGTAGTTGTTGTTCAGGACGTTGTCCGGGCCGAAGAACGGCTGCGTGAAGTTGTCGGCGTCCGGGTAGTCGGGGACCCAGCCCTTCACGTAGACGCCGTACTTGCCGGCCTGGATGTCCTTCTCGTACTGCTCGTACTCGACGGACTTCATGTCGGCCTCGAAGAGGCCGCTGTCGTTGAGCTGCTTGGCGATGACCTCGAACTGCTGGTCGGTGGAGGGCCCGTAGCGGGACGGGGTGGACCACAGGGTCAGCTTGATCTTGCCGGTGATGTTGGCGGCCTTGAGGACGGCCTTGGCCTTCTCCACCTGCGGGCTGCCGCCGTAGCGGTCGAAGAAGGGGGTGGTGTGTCCGGCGATGCCGGTCGGGACGATGGAGTAGAGCGGGGTGGCGGTGCCCGCGTACACGTCCTTGACGAGTGCGTCGCGGTCCACGAGGTAGGCGATGGCCTTGCGGACGGGCAGCTTGCCGACGACGGGGTCGTTGACGTTGAAGACCATGTGCTCGACCTCGGCGCCGGTGCCCTGGACGACGTCGACTTTGTTGTCGCCGGTCTTGCTCGAGGCGAGGGCGGCGATGTCCTTGGCGGCGAGGCCGCGGAACGCGAAGTCCACGTCGCCGCTCTCCAGGACCGTCTTGAGGCCGGCCTGGTCGCCGTTGAAGAACTTCAGCGTGACGCCGGTGTTCTTGGCCTTGGCCTTGCCGCTGTAGGACTCGTTGACGGAGAAGGTGGCGCTCTTCTCGCTGAACGCGTCCAGCTTGTAGACGCCGGAGCCGATCGCCTTGTTGTCCGTACGCAGCTTGTCCGCCGGGTACTCGCTGTGGTCGACGATGGAGCCCGCGCCCGAGGCGATCTTGCTCGGGAAGGTCGCGTCGGAGGTCTTGAGGCGGAAGACGACGGTCTTGTCGTCGGGGGCGTCGATGCCCGCGATCGACGAGAGCATCACGGCCG
This sequence comes from Streptomyces sp. NPDC030995, assembly GCF_055571215.1. Classification (NCBI taxonomy): domain Bacteria; kingdom Bacillati; phylum Actinomycetota; class Actinomycetes; order Kitasatosporales; family Streptomycetaceae; genus Streptomyces; species Streptomyces sp. NPDC030995. The sequence continues at coordinate 175,188 of NZ_JBVIFS010000003.1, read as the reverse complement.
GGCCGTTCTCGTCATTGATCTTCAGGGTGCGCTCGAAGGAGAACTTGACGTCCTTCGAGGTGAGGCTGTGGCCGTTGCTGAACTTCAGGCCGGCCCGCAGGGTGCACTTGTAGACCTTGCTGTCGCCTCCCTCGAAGCCGCAGCTCTGCGCGGCGTCGGGCTCGGGGGTGGTACCGCCCTTGGGGAAGCTCAGCAGCGACTGGAAGACGTTGTTGAAGAGCAGCCAGGAGCCGGGGTCGTAGCCCGAGGCCGGGTCGATGGACTTCACCTTGTCGGATATGCCCATGACCACGCCCTTGCCGCTGCCGGCATTGGAGCCATCGGTCGATCCGCAACCGCTGAGCAGCGCGGCGGCGGTGGCTGCGCCGAGCGGGGCCGCCAGCCACTGGTTACGTCGATTCACGCGAACGTCCTTCACAGTCGAACTGTTTCGTTGCTCCGGCCCGCGACACCCGCTGCCGGTCGTTGCCGTTGTCAGCCGCTTACACCGCGGCCGAGCTCCCACAGCTGGAGGTCGGAGATGGCGTTGACCGACCACTCCACTCCGGTGATCCCGTCGCGCGCGGCGACGTACTGCTTGCCCTGCCACAGGGGCAGGACGGGCACGTCCTCGGCGACGATGTCCTGTATCTCCGTGATCGCGGGGGCGGCGACGTTACGGTCGGCCGCGCGCCGGGATTCGGGGATGAGCCTGGTGCGCACCGCGCTGTTGGCGTAGGGCGTGCCCAGGAAGTTGTCCTGCTCCAGGAACGGGGCGAGGAAGTTGTCGGCGTCCGAGTAGTCGGGGAACCAGCCGAGGCCGTAGGCGGCGTGGTCGCCCTTCTTCTGGGCGGGGCGGAAGTCGGCCCACTCGCTGCCCTGGACGGTGATGTCGAAGAGCTGGGTGGAGTTGAGCTGGGCCTTGAGGGCCTCGAACTCGGCGGCCGTGCCGTCGCCGTAGTGGTCGCTGGTGTAGTTCAGGGTCAGCTTGACCGGGGTCTTGATCCCGGCTTCCTTCAGCAGGGCGGCGGCCTTGGCCGTGTTGGCCTCGCCGTACTTGTTGTAGAAGGAGTTGACGTGGCCGTTCACGGTGGTGGGGACCAGCGAGTAGAGCGGCTGCGCGGACTTGCCGTAGACCTTGGAGATGAGCGCGCCGCGGTCGACGGCGGCGGCGAGGGCCTGGCGTACGGCCTTCTCCTTGACGACCGGGGCCTCGGTGTTGAAGCCGAGGTAGCGGATTTCCAGGCCGGGCATCGGTACCAGCTTGACGCCCTTGGGCGGCTGCGCGGAGAACTCGCTGATCTGGGCGGGCGACAGGGTGCGGGAGACCATGTGGATCCGCCCGGTGGTGAGTGCCTTGCCCATGGCCGCGGAGTCGGGGTAGGTGCGCAGTTCGACCTTGTCGTTCTGCAGCTTGATGTCGCCCTTGTAGTGGGGGTTCTTGCTGAAGACGGCGCGGACGAGCTGGTTGTCCTTGACCTCGGCCTTCATCGTGTACGGGCCGGAGCCGTCCACGGCGAAGCCCTCGCGGAGCTTCTTGGCGTCGTAGTTCTTCTGGCTGACGATGCCGGCGGCGGGGGTGGAGAGCTTGTACGGGAAGGTCGCGTCCGGGGTCTTCAGCTGGAAGACGACGGTGTCGGCGCCCTTGACCTCGACCTTGTCGAGGGTGGAGAGCAGCGAGGACGGGCCGTTCTCGTCCTTGATCGCGAGGACGCGGTCGATGGAGAACTTGACGTCCTGGGCGGTGAGCGGGTCGCCGCTGGCGAACTTCAGTCCGGGGCGCAGGGTGCAGCGGTAGCTCTGGTTGCCGGTGTCGGTGAAGCGGCAGGCGGAGGCTGCTTCGGGGACGGGCTGGCCGCCGCCGCGCGGGGTGTGCATGAGTGTCTGGACGGTCTGGCGCAGGACGTTCCAGGCACCGGCGTCGTAGGCGTAGGCCGGGTCGAAGGGGGCGGGAGCGAAGTCTGCGGCCTCGAACCGGTCGGTGGTTCCGACGACGATCGCTCCGGATCCCGCTCCTCCGCCGCTCGTGGTGCCGCATGCGGCCAGCGCGGGGGTGAGCAGTCCGGCCGCGGCCGTCAGCACCATGGTCTTGCGGTTCATGCTGGAAGGACTCCCTGTAACCGGCACTTGTTCAAAGCGGCGTAGAGGGCACTTCGCGGCGTCGCCCGTTCAGGGCGGAACGATCGGGCCGGTGGTGTGACGATCGGTCCACGCGGTCCCGGCACAGGGGTGTGTGTCCGGGAGGCTGAGGTGCGGCGCAGTGCCCGCGCTGACACTAGTGGCCCGGGGCGGGATGGCTGGAACTGGCCGGACATGGGAGGTAATCGCACCGTGACGGGAGTGAACCGGCTGTTCACGCGACGCTCCGTCCGGATTCGGTCAGTAGCTGATCAATCCGGACACAAGGGAAGGCGTGCAGGCCCGGGGACAGGCCTCTCGGGGTTGTGACGGGTGACTAAGGTCACCCGGGACAACTCCCACAAGAGGGATGGAATTTCAGCCTCCGGGGCCTGCGGCGGAAGATTCTTCCGCAGGTGGTTGGTCCTGCGGTCGTTCCGTTCGGCACAGAGCGTGTGCCGGTGTGTGCGCTCAGTTCATCGGGGCGATGAGGGAGCGCAGGAACGCCAGGTCCACGTCCTCCAGCGAGCCGACGACCGTACGTCCCGGGGCGGCCTCGATGCGGCCGACGGAGGGAATGGCCACGACCCGGCAGCCGGCTGCCTCGGCGGCGGCGACGCCGGTGGCGGTGTCCTCGATGACGGCGCACCGGGAGGGGTGCGCGCCCAGCGCGCTCGCGGCGAGCAGGTACGGGTCGGGGTGCGGCTTGGTCCGGGCGACCTCGTCCCCGGCGACGGTCATGGTGAAGCGGTCGCGGCCCAGGGTGAGCAGGACCTGGTCGATGACGCGGCGGTGGGAGGCGGAGACGAGGGCGGTGGGCACGTTGTGCCGGGCCAGCTCGCTCAGCAGCCGTTCGGCGCCGGGCATGAGCGGGACGCGGTCGGCGATGCGGGCCTCGAAGCGCTCGTTGAGCAGGACGCTGAGCTCGGCGAGGCCGATGGCGGCGCCGGTGGCCTCGATCAGGAAGGTCGCGCTGCGGCTCATGGGGCCGCCGACGACCACGTCCCGCCAGGACTCGTCGAGCCGGTGCCCGAGCTCGTGGAAGATCTCCGCCTCGATCTCCCACCAGAAGCCTTCGGTGTCGACCAGGGTGCCGTCCATGTCGAGCAGCACCGCCTGGAGGGCCGAGCCGTCGGCCGTACGGGCGACGGGGGCGGGAACGGTGCTCGTCATGCGCTTGCCTCTCAGAAGGGACGAGAAGGCCGGTCACCTCTTCCCGCGGGGCATTCCCCGGGGAACAGGCGACCGGCCTGTTTGGGACCGACAAGTGTACGTCGGCGGAGCTCAGCGTGCGTTGAAATACTTCGCTTCGGGGTGGTGAATCACGATGGCGTCGGTGGACTGCTCCGGGTGGAGCTGGAATTCCTCCGAGAGGTGGACGCCGATCCGCTCCGGCTGGAGGAGGTCGGCGATCTTCGCGCGGTCCTCCAGGTCGGGGCAGGCTCCGTAGCCGAGGGAGAAGCGGGCGCCGCGGTACTTGAGGTCGAACATGTCCTCGACCCGGTCCGGGTCCTCGCCGCCGAATCCGAGCTCGGCGCGGACGCGGGCGTGCCAGTACTCGGCCATGGCCTCGGCGAGCTGGACGGACAGGCCGTGCAGCTCCAGGTACTCGCGGTAGGAGTCGGACTCGAACAGCTTGGCGGTGGCCTCGCCGATCCTGGAGCCGACGGTGACGACCTGGAGGCCGACCACGTCGGTCTCGCCCGACTCCTCGGGGCGGAAGAAGTCCGCGAGGCACAGGCGGCGGCCGCGGCGCTGGCGCGGGAAGGTGAAGCGGGTCCGCTCGTTGCCCTGCTCGTCGAGGATGATCAGGTCCTCGCCCTTGGAGACGCAGGGGAAGTACCCGTAGACGACCGCGGCTTCGAGGAGGTTCTCGGTGTGCAGCTTGTCCAGGAGGCCGCGCAGGCGCGGACGGCCCTCGCTCTCGACGAGCTCCTCGTACGTCGCTCCGCCCGCGCGGGCCTGCTTGAGGCCCCACTGGCCCTTGAAGAGGGCGCCCTCGTCCAGCCAGGAGGCGTAGTCCTTCAGCGGGATGCCCTTGACGACGCGGGTGCCCCAGAACGGCGGGGTGGGGACCGGGTTGTCGACGGACACGTCGGAGCGGCCACCGGGCTCCTCCGGCTCCTCCACCTGGAGGACCGGAGTGTCCTTCTTGGCGACCCGGCGCTGCTTGAGCTCGGGGAGGCTCGCGCCGGGGACGCCGCGCTTGACGGCGATCAGGGCGTCCATGAGGCGCAGGCCCTCGAAGGCGTCGCGGGCGTAGCGGACCTCGCCCTCGTAGATCTCGTGGAGGTCCTGTTCGACGTAGGCGCGGGTGAGGGCGGCGCCGCCGAGGATCACCGGGTAGTCGGCGGCCAGCTTGCGCTGGTTCAGTTCCTCCAGGTTCTCCTTCATGATCACGGTCGACTTCACGAGGAGGCCGGACATGCCGATGACGTCGGCCTTGTGCTCCTGCGCGGCTTCGAGGATCGCGGAGACGGGCTGCTTGATGCCGATGTTGACGACGTTGTAGCCGTTGTTGGTGAGGATGATGTCGACGAGGTTCTTGCCGATGTCGTGGACGTCGCCGCGGACGGTGGCGAGCACGATCGTGCCCTTGCCCTCGTCGTCGGTCTTCTCCATGTGCGGTTCGAGGTGGGCGACGGCCGTCTTCATGACCTCGGCGGACTGCAGGACGAAGGGGAGCTGCATCTGGCCGGAGCCGAAGAGCTCGCCGACGACCTTCATGCCCTCCAGGAGGGTGTCGTTGACGATGTCGAGGGCGGGGCGGGTCTGGAGGGCCTCGTCGAGGTCGGTCTCCAGGCCGTTCTTCTCGCCGTCGATGATGCGGCGCTGGAGGCGCTCGTCCAGGGGCAGGGCGAGGAGTTCCTCGGCGCGGCCGGCCTTCAGCGACTTGGTGTTGACGCCCTCGAAGAGGGCCATCAGCTTCTGGAGCGGGTCGTAGCCCTCGGTGCGCCGGTCGTAGATCAGGTCGAGGGCGGTGCCCACCTGCTCCTCGTCGAAGCGGGCGATCGGCAGGATCTTGGACGCGTGGACGATCGCCGAGTCCAGGCCGGCCTTCACGCACTCGTCGAGGAAGACGGAGTTCAGCAGGACGCGGGCGGCCGGGTTGAGACCGAAGGAGATGTTGGACAGGCCGAGGGTGGTCTGGACGTCCGGGTGGCGGCGCTTGAGCTCGCGGATCGACTCGATCGTCGCGATGCCGTCCTTGCGGGACTCCTCCTGGCCGGTGCAGATCGTGAAGGTGAGGGTGTCGATGAGGATGTCCGACTCGCGGATCCCCCAGTTCACCGTCAGGTCCTCGATCAGGCGTTCGGCGATGGCGACCTTGTGGTCGACGCTGCGGGCCTGGCCCTCTTCGTCGATGGTCAGCGCGATCAGCGCGGCGCCGTGCTCCTGGGCCAGTCGGGTGACCTTCGCGAAGCGGGACTCCGGTCCGTCGCCGTCCTCGTAGTTCACCGAGTTGATGACGGCGCGGCCGCCGAGCTTCTCCAGGCCCGCCTGGATGACGGGAACCTCGGTGGAGTCCAGGACGATCGGCAGCGTGGAGGCGGTGGCGAAGCGGCCGGCGAGCTCCTGCATGTCGGCGACGCCGTCGCGGCCCACATAGTCCACGCAGAGGTCGAGCATGTGCGCGCCCTCGCGGATCTGGTCGCGGGCCATCTCCACGCAGTCGTCCCAGCGGGCCTCCAGCATGGCCTCGCGGAACTTCTTGGAGCCGTTGGCGTTGGTCCGCTCGCCGATCGCCATGTACGACGTGTCCTGGCGGAAGGGGACCGTCTGGTAGAGCGAGGCGGCTCCGGCCTCCGGCTGGGGGCGGCGCTCGGTGACGGCCGTGCCGCGGACCCGCTCCACGACCTGGCGCAGGTGCTCGGGGGTCGTACCGCAGCAGCCGCCGACCAGCGAGAGGCCGTACTCGCGGACGAAGGTCTCCTGGGCGTCGGCGAGCTCGGGGGCGCTCAGGGGGTAGTGCGCGCCGTCCTTGGTCAGGACGGGCAGGCCGGCGTTGGGCATGCAGGAGAGCGGGATGCGGGCGTTGCGCGCGAGGTAGCGCAGGTGCTCGCTCATCTCGGCGGGGCCGGTGGCGCAGTTCAGGCCGATCATGTCGATGCCCAGCGGCTCCAGCGCGGTCAGCGCCGCGCCGATCTCCGAGCCGAGCAGCATGGTGCCGGTGGTCTCGACGGTGACGGAGCAGATCAGCGGGACGGTGACGCCCAGCGCCTCCATGGCGCGGCGGGCGCCGATGATGGAGGACTTGGTCTGCAGGAGGTCCTGGGTGGTCTCGACGAGCAGCGCGTCGGCGCCGCCGGAGAGCAGGCCCTCGGCGTTGATCTGGTAGGCGTCGCGGATCTTCGCGTAGGTGATGTGGCCGAGCGTGGGCAGCTTGGTGCCGGGGCCGATGGAGCCGAGGACCCAGCGCTGCTGGCCGGTGGAGGCGGTGAACTCGTCGGCGACCTCGCGGGCGATGCGCGCGCCGGACTCCGACAGCTCGAAGTTGCGGTCGGCGATGTCGTACTCGGCGAGTGCGGCGAAGTTCGCGCCGAAGGTGTTGGTCTCGACGCAGTCCACGCCCACCGAGAAGTACGCCTCGTGCACGGTGCGCACGATGTCGGGGCGGGTGACGTTGAGGACCTCGTTGCAGCCTTCGAGCTGCTGGAAGTCCTCCATGGTGGGGTCCTGCGCCTGGAGCATCGTTCCCATGGCTCCGTCGGCGACGACCACGCGGGTGGCGAGCGCCTCTCGGAGGGCATCGGCCCGGGTCTGGGTGTCAGCGGGCGGGGTGGGCAACGAGGCCATGTGATGCTCCCTGGGATGCGACGGCTGTCGGCTTTGCACCCCCTCTGTCTCAAGGGTGCACGCGGCCAGCGTAACCGCGAGGCACCGGACCCGGTGCGGGTGTCCCACGTGGCGGACTGCATTCTGTGCGGGGGCTTGCCGGGGGTCACCCGGCGGCGGTGGGGGCGAAGAGTTCCCGACGGTGCACGAGGTCGACATCGACCGATACTGTTCAGCATTGTCGAACCGCATCATGATGGTCAGTAATGACAACAAGGTCAGCAGGAGGCTGCGCGATGGCACGGAACATCCAGTCGCTCGAACGAGCCGCTGCGATGCTGCGACTCCTGGCGGGCGGCGAGCGCCGGCTGGGGCTCTCCGACGTGGCTTCCTCGCTGGGCCTGGCCAAGGGAACGGCGCACGGGATCCTGCGCACGCTCCAGGCCGAGGGCTTCGTGGAGCAGGACCCGGCGTCCGGCCGTTACCAGCTGGGCGCGGAGCTGCTGCGCCTGGGCAACAGCTACCTCGACGTCCACGAGCTGCGCGCCCGCGCGCTGGTGTGGACGGACGACCTGGCCCGGGCGAGCGGCGAGAGCGTGTACGTGGGGGTGCTCCACAAGAGCGGGGTGCTGATCATGCACCACGTGTTCCGGCCCGACGACAGCCGTCAGGTGCTGGAGGTCGGGGCCATGCAGCCGCTGCACTCGACGGCGCTGGGCAAGGTGCTCTCCGCGTACGACCCGGTGGCGCACACCCAGGCGATGGAGGTCGAGCGCGAGGCGTTCACCCCCCGTACGGTCACGGACGGCATCGGCTTCGAGGAGATCCTGGGCCTGACCCGGGCGCGCGGCTGGGCCGCGGACGTCGAGGAGACCTGGGAGGGCGTCGCCTCGGTGGCGGCGCCCATCCACGACCGGCGCCGGATGCCGGTGGGGGCGGTCGCGGTGGCGGGCGCCGTGGAACGGGTCTGCGGGGAGTCCGGGGAGCCCCGTGCGGCCCTGGTGGCCTCCGTGCGGGACTGTGCGCGCGCGGTTTCACGCGATCTCGGCGCAGGCCGGTTCTGACCTTCCTTTAGCACCTGTCAGCCAACCCTTGGCCTCTATCTGCCCACTTTTCGCCATATCCCGACCTCAGGATGGCCGGATTTGGGCGATCGCACCTAGTGGTAACGATCCGGCACATTGGCCTGGCCAGCCCTTGACGCATTCTTCACCTGGGCGGAAAACTGCCGTTCACCGGTCGGCATTGTCGAACACCTGACGGCAATACGCGCTAGGATGCGACAAGGCCAAGGACCGGTGCAGCACTCACCGAGTGCGCGGACCCACCGGAGGGACCCGGTGTCCGCCCACCCCTGGACGTACGTAAGGAGTCGCGGGTGTCCAGCTCCGACATCTTCATCGGCGAGACCATCGGTACCGCCCTGCTCACACTGCTCGGCGGTGGCGTCTGCGCCGCAGTGACACTCAAGAGCTCCAAGGCCCGCAACGCAGGCTGGCTCGCCATCACCTTCGGCTGGGGATTCGCCGTACTGATCGCCGCCTACGTGTCCGCGCCGCTCTCCGGTGCGCACCTCAACCCGGCGGTCACGGTCGGCATCGCCGTCAAGACCGGTGAGTGGGGCGACGTGCCCGTCTACTTCGCCGGCCAGCTGCTGGGCGCCATGCTCGGCGCGGTCCTGATGTGGATCACCTACTACGGCCAGTTCCGCGTCCACCTGGCGGACCCGGAGCACATCCGCGACGCCAAGCTCGGTCCCGAGGACCCGCACCCGCACGATGTGGCCGGTCCGGTGCTCGGCATCTTCTCCACCGGCCCCGAGATCCGTAATGTCGTACAGAACCTCGCGACCGAGATCATCGGCACCGCCGTCCTGGTCCTGGCGATCCTGACCCAGGGCCTCCAGGCCGACGGTCAGGGCCTCGGTGTCATCGGTGTCCTGATCACCTCGTTCGTGGTCGTGGGCATCGGTCTCTCGCTGGGTGGCCCGACCGGCTACGCCATCAACCCGGTGCGCGACCTCGGTCCCCGCATCGTGCACGCCCTGCTGCCGCTGCCCAACAAGGGCGGCTCCGACTGGGGATACTCCTGGATCCCGGTGGCCGGCCCGCTCGTCGGTGCCGCCCTCGCCGGTGGTCTGTACAACATCGCGTTCGCCTGATCAGCACCGGCAAGATCGCAAGATCCGCACCGCCCTCCTGATTCCGCCTACTCATCAGACCTGCCAGGAGCAGCCACATGACCAGCAGCACCGGCCCCTTCATCGCCGCGATCGACCAGGGCACCACCTCCTCCCGCTGCATCGTGTTCGACCGCGACGGCCGCATCGTCGCCGTCGACCAGAAGGAGCACGAGCAGATCTTCCCGAAGCCGGGCTGGGTCGAGCACGACGCCACCGAGATCTGGACCAACGTCCAGGAGGTCGTCGCCTCGGCCATCGCCAAGGCCGAGATCACCGCGGCGGACGTCAAGGCCGTCGGCATCACCAACCAGCGCGAGACCACCGTCCTGTGGGACAAGAACACCGGCGAGCCGGTGCACAACGCGCTGGTCTGGCAGGACACCCGCACCGACGCCCTGTGCAAGGAGCTCGGCCGCAACGTCGGCCAGGACCGCTTCCGCCGCGAGACCGGCCTGCCGCTGGCGAGCTACTTCGCCGGCCCGAAGGTCCGCTGGCTGCTCGACAACGTCGAGGGCCTGCGCGAGCGCGCCGAGGCCGGCGACATCCTCTTCGGCACCATGGACTCCTGGGTCATCTGGAACCTCACCGGCGGTGCCCAGGGCGGTGTGCACGTCACCGACGTCACCAACGCCTCGCGCACCATGCTGATGAACCTGCACACCCTGGCCTGGGACGAGAAGATCGCCGAGTCCATGGGCGTCCCGCTCAACGTCCTCCCGGAGATCAAGTCCTCCGCCGAGGTCTACGGCCACGTCAAGGACGGCGTCCTCGCCGGTGTCCCGGTCGCCTCGGCGCTCGGTGACCAGCAGGCCGCCCTCTTCGGGCAGACCTGTTTCGCCGAGGGCGAGGCCAAGTCCACCTACGGCACCGGAACGTTCATGCTGATGAACACCGGCGACAAGATCATCAACTCCTACAGCGGCCTGCTGACCACGGTCGGCTACCAGATCGGCGACCAGAAGCCGGTCTACGCGCTGGAGGGCTCCATCGCCGTCACCGGCTCGCTCGTCCAGTGGATGCGCGACCAGATGGGCCTGATCAAGTCCGCGGCCGAGATCGAGACCCTGGCCTCCTCCGTCGAGGACAACGGCGGCGCCTACTTCGTGCCCGCCTTCTCCGGTCTCTTCGCCCCGTACTGGCGCTCCGACGCCCGCGGTGTGATCGCCGGCCTCACCCGGTACGTCACCAAGGCGCACATCGCCCGTGCCGTCCTGGAGGCCACCGCCTGGCAGACCCGCGAGATCACCGACGCGATGACCAAGGACTCGGGCGTCGAGCTCGCGGCCCTGAAGGTCGACGGCGGCATGACCTCCAACAACCTGCTGATGCAGACGCTCTCGGACTTCCTGGACGCCCCCGTGGTGCGCCCGATGGTCGCCGAGACCACCTGCCTCGGCGCGGCCTACGCCGCCGGCCTGGCCGTCGGCTTCTGGCCCGACACCGACGCCCTGCGCGCCAACTGGCGCCGCGCGGCCGAGTGGACCCCGCGGATGCCCGCCGAGCAGCGGGACCGCGAGTACAAGAGCTGGCTCAAGGCCGTGGAGCGTTCCATGGGCTGGGTCGACGACGAAGACGCCAGCTGACCGCACTCAGCTGAGTCAATCGACGAGGAGCTAAGAGAGATATGAGCAGCCTGCAGAGCGTTCCCGCCCTGGGTACGCACCCGACCGCCGGCTCGAACGCGAGCCGCGCCGAGACCCGTGAGCAGCTGGCGAAGGCCACGTACGACCTGCTGGTCATCGGCGGTGGAATCCTGGGCACCTCGGTGGCCTGGCACGCCGCGCAGTCGGGTCTGCGGGTCGCCATGGTGGACGCCGGCGACTTCGCCGGCGCCACCTCCTCGGCCTCCTCCAAGCTGGTCCACGGTGGCCTGCGCTACCTGCAGACCGGCGCGGTCAAGCTGGTCGCGGAGAACCACCACGAGCGCCGGGTGCTGGCCAAGGACGTGGCCCCGCACCTGGTCAACCCGCTCACCTTCTACCTGCCGGTCTACAAGGGCGGACCGGTCGGTGCGGCCAAGCTGGGCGCGGGCGTCTTCGCCTACTCCGCCCTCTCGGCCTTCGGCGACGGCATGGGCAAGGTCATATCGCCGGCCCGTGCCGCCGCCGACAACCCGGGTCTGAAGACGGACAACCTCAAGGCCGTCGCCGTCTACTACGACCACCAGATGAACGACTCCCGCGTCGCCGTCATGACGGTCCGCGCGGCCGTCGAGTCCGGCGCGGTCGTCCTCAACCACGCCGAGGTCACCGGGCTGCGCAAGACGCGCGGCCGGGTCACCGGCGCCGAGCTCAAGGACCGCCTGGACGGTACCGAGTTCGGGGTCGACGCGCGCGTCGTGCTCAACGCCACCGGCCCGTGGGTGGACCACCTGCGGCGCATGGAAGACAAGCACTCCATGCCGTCGATCCGCCTCTCCAAGGGCGCGCACATCGTCATGAAGCGCAAGTCGCCGTGGAAGGCCGCCATGGCCACCCCGATCGACAAGTACCGCATCACCTTCGCCCTCCCGTGGGAGGACCAGCTGCTGCTCGGCACCACCGACGAGGTGTACGAGGGCGACCCGGCGGACGTGCGCGCCACCGAGTCCGACATCCAGCAGATCCTGGACGAGGCGGCCTTCTCGGTGAAGGACGCGGACCTCGACCGCTCGCTGATGACGTACGCCTTCGCGGGTCTGCGGGTGCTGCCCGGCGGCCCCGGCGGCGTGGAGAAGGCCAAGCGCGAGACGGTCGTCTCCGAGGGCGCCGGCGGCATGCTGTCGGTGGCCGGCGGCAAGTGGACCACGTACCGGCACATCGGCCGCGTGGTCATGGACAAGCTGGCCAAGCTCCCGGGCAGCCCGCTCACCGAGGACATGGAGCCGCTGAAGTCCCTGGTGCGCCGGATCGCACTGCCCGGTGTCGCCAACCCGAACGCGGTCGCGCACCGGCTGCTGGTGGACCGTGAGCCGGGCAGCCGGATGGACCCGCTGACCGCGCGCCACCTGGCCTCGCACTACGGTTCGCTGGCCTTCGACATCGCGCGGATCGCGAACGAGGACCCGGCGCTGGCCGAGCGCATCCACCCGGACGGTCCGGAGATCTGGGCGCAGGTCGCCTACGCCCGCGACAACGAGTGGGCCGAGACGGTCGACGACGTGCTGCGCCGCCGCACGACGGTGACGGTCCGCGGCCTGGACGACGCGGCCGTGCGCGCCCGGGTCGAGGAGATGCTGGGCCACAAGGCATAGCTCCGACGCAGGTGGGGAAGAGGGGCGGTTCCGAGGGGAACCGCCCCTCTGTCGTGGGCTGTGGCTGGCGTCGCATCAAGGCTTAGGCTGACCCACGTACGCAAGGAACTTCGGAAGGAGACCTGGGTGATCGAGCTTGAGGGCGTGCCCGAGCTGATCGACCCGGTCATGGTGGCCGCGTTCGAGGGCTGGAACGACGCGGGTGACGCCGCCTCCGGTGCGGTCGCACACCTGGACCGGGAGTGGAAGGGCGAGGTGTTCGCGGCGCTCGACGCCGAGGACTACTACGACTTCCAGGTCAACCGGCCGACGGTGTGGCTGGACAACGGGGTACGGAAGATCACCTGGCCGACGACACGGCTCTCGGTGGTCCGGATCGGCGGCGCCAAGCCGCGGGACCTGGTGCTGGTCCGCGGGATCGAACCGTCCATGCGGTGGCGGTCGTTCTGCAACGAGATCCTCGGCTTCGCGCACGAACTGGGCGTGGAGATGGTGGTCATCCTGGGGGCGCTGCTCGGCGACACCCCGCACACCCGGCCGGTGCCGGTGAGCGGGGTCACCTCGGACGCGGACCTGGCGCGGACGATGGACCTGGAGGAGACCAAGTACGAGGGCCCGACGGGCATCGTGGGCATCCTGCAGGAGGCCTGTACGCACGCGGGCGTCCCGGCGGTGTCCCTGTGGGCGGCGGTGCCGCACTACGTGTCGCAGCCGCCGAACCCCAAGGCCACGCTGGCGCTGCTGAACCGGCTGGAGGATCTGATCGACATCCGGATCCCGCTGGGCGAACTCCCCGAGGACGCGCGGGCGTGGCAGCTGGGCGTGGACCAACTGGCCGCCGAGGACAGCGAGGTGGCGGAGTACGTCCAGACGCTGGAGGAGGCGCGGGACACGGCGGACCTGCCGGAGGCGTCGGGCGACGCGATCGCGCGGGAGTTCGAGCGGTACCTGCGGCGGCGCGATCCCTCGGCGGAGGCCGGCGACGGCTCGTACCTGCGGGACACGTCGAGCGGCCTGACGCGGCCGCCGAAGCGCAGGCCGGACGCCTCCGGCGAGGATCCGCAGCCCCCTGCCGCGACCCCGCCGGACGAGGACACCCCGCCGGAGGCCTAGCGGGTACGGTCACGCCTCCGCCCGGCCCCGTGGGGCTCCGCCCCACACCCCGCGCCTCAAACGCCGGCGGGGCTGGATTGTGCCCGGCGGGAGCGAAAACGTCGGCCCGGCCGCATCTGCGGCCGGGCCGACGTTTCGTTTGCGCGGGGGTCCGGCGGCGGCGCCCCCGGTGCACGGCCCGCAGACGGCTACAAGGCCACGCCGAGCAGCGCGTCCACCGTGCGGGAGACCAGGCCCGGGGCCGACTCGTCGTCCCCGTCCGAGGCGTTCTGCGCGTCCACCCAGCGGTCCACCGCGGCCAGCGCCGCCGGGGCGTCCAGGTCGCGGGAGAGGGCCTCACGGACCTCCTCGACCAGGGCGTCGGCCGGCAGGCCGTCCGGGCGGGACACGGCCGCGCGCCAGCGCTCCAGGCGGGCCACCGCCTCGGCGAGGACCTCGTCCGTCCACTCCCAGTCGGCCCGGTAGTGGTGCGAGAGCAGCGCCAGGCGGATCGCCGCCGGGTCCACCCCCGCCCGCCGCAGCGCCGACACGAAGACGAGGTTGCCCTTCGACTTCGACATCTTCTCGCCGTGCAGCGCCACCATGCCCGCGTGCACGTACGCCTTGGCCATCGGGAACTCGCCCGTCAGCACCTGCGCGTGCGACGCGCCCATCTCGTGGTGCGGGAACGCCAGGTCCGACCCGCCGCCCTGGACGTCGAAGCCCATGCCCAGGTGGTCCAGGGCGATGGCCACGCACTCGATGTGCCAGCCCGGCCGGCCGCGGCCCAGCGAGCCGCCGTCCCAGCTCGGCTCGCCCGTACGCGCGGCCATCCACAGCATCGGGTCCAGCGGGTTCTTCTTCCCCGGCCGGTCGGGGTCGCCGCCCCGCTCCGCCGAGAGCAGCCGCATCGCCTGCGCGTCGAGGTTCGAGACCCCGCCGAAGTGCGGGTCGGATTCGACCGAGAAGTAGATGTCGCCTTCGAGCTCGTACGCGGCGCCCGCGTCCCGCAGCCGCTCGACGAGCGGCACGATTCCGGGTATGGCCTCGACGGCTCCGATGTAGTGCTGCGGCGGCAGCATCCGCAGGGCCGTCATGTCCTCGCGGAAGAGTGCGGTCTCGCGCTCCGCCAGCTCGGTCCAGTCGTGGCCGTCGCGCAGCGCCCGCTCCAGGAGCGGGTCGTCCACGTCCGTGACGTTCTGGACGTAGTGGACCTGCCGCTTGGTGTCGAGCCACACGCGTTGCACGAGGTCGAACGCGTTGTAGGTCGCCGCGTGACCGATGTGTGTCGCGTCGTACGGAGTGATGCCGCAGACGTAGATACGGGCGACGGGACCGGGGGCGAGGGTGATCGTCCCCTGGGTCGCGGTGTCGTGGATCTCGAGGTCGCGGCCCTTGCCAGGAAGGGCGGGGACCTCAGAAGCGGGCCAGGCATGCATGTCTCGAGCCTAACCGGACGGATGTTCCGGAAACGAACCGGACCTGCGGTGTTGTCTTGATCGGCACCCTTGCGGTCTGGCCGATTCTGTGCGTGTGGCCGTTGGCTGGTTCAGACCGGTGGCCAGGGAATGGACGGCCACTGCCCGGACGGCTGCGGGTGCGTGCCCGTGCGCAGCAGGTGCGCCACCCGGTCCCGTACGGCGGCCAGCTCGACCGCCGTGATCAGTTCGGCCAGCCGGGTGGCGAGCGGGGCTCCCTCGGCCAGTTCGGCGGCCAGCGCGGCCAGCACCTCGCGCGCCTCGTCCGTCAGCGGCTCTCCCGCCCAGCCCCACAGCAGGGTGCGCAGCTTGTCCTCGGCGTGGAAGGTCACGCCGTGGTCAATGGCGTAGAGCCGCCCGTCATGCGCGGTCAGCAGGTGGCCGCCCTTGCGGTCGCCGTTGTTGATCACGGCGTCGAGCACGGAGAGCCGTCGCAGGTCCGGGTCGTCGGCGTGGACGAGCAGGGCGGTGCGGCCCTCTCCGACCTCGGCGAGGGCGACGGGCTTCCAGCCCTCCCCCGCCTCCTCGCCGTCGACGAGCGCGAGCAGTGCGGGCGGTCCGGATGCCGGGTCGTCCTCCTGCGCCGATTCGATCCACCGCTGGACCATGCCCTCGCCGTAGGGGCCGTCACGCAGCACGGTGGCGGGTACCAGGCCCCATCCGGTGGCTTCGGAGACCAGGTAGGCGGCGACCTCGCGCTGGGCGAGGTTCCCGTCGGGGAAGTCCCACAGCGGCCGCTCCCCCTTGACCGGCTTGTACACGCAGTCGGCGCTGACGCCCTCGTGCTCGACCCTGCACAGCAGGACGGCGTTGGACGCCTCGCGGATCCGGCCGACGACGGTCAGCTCGCCCTTGGCGAGCAGTTCCTCGAGCTCCCCCGTGTCCGTCACGCCTGGCGCCGGTAGCCGTTCTGGCGCGGGCACACGTGCCCCTCCGGATCCAGCGGCAGGCTGCACAGCGGGCACGGCGGCCGGCCGGCGTTGACCACGTCCAGGGCGCGCTTGGCGAAGGCCCGGGCCTGGGCGCCGGTGAGGCGGACCCGCAGCATCGGCGGGCCGTTCTCCTCGTCCTGGAGCATCCGCTCCTCCGCCTCGGCGAGGTCCTCGTCCGAGTCGGCGTCGAGCTCCACCAGGGCCTGGGCCTCGACGATCATCCGCTGTTCCTCGCCGTCCCAGGCGAGGGCCATGGTGCCGACGCGGAACTCCTCGTCGACGGGGACGTCCAGGGGTGCGGTGTCGGCGGCCTCGGCGGGGGCGACGGCCGGTACCGGGGCGTTGCCCCCGGTCCGCCGTACGACCTCGTCCAGCAGCTCGTCCATCCGCTCCGCCAGCGCCGCGACCTGGGTCTTTTCCAGGGAGACGCTGGTGACGCGGGGGCCGGCGGAGGCCTGCAGGAAGAACGTACGGCGTCCCGGAAGGCCGACCGTGCCGGCCACGAAGCGGTCCGGGGGGTCGTAGAGGAACACCTGACGGGGCACGTCCAGTCTCCAAGTCTCGGCGGCAGGGGCAGATCTGCGCCCTGGGGTTGGCCCGTCCACCCTACTGCGCGGTCCGATCATGCCGCGCCCGAGCCACCTCCCACGACGGCGTTCCCGGCGGCTTCGGCGTCCTTGTCCGATGCGACGGCTTCCGGTGCGGGCGGGCGCGCCACCAGCGAGCCGAAGTCGCCGGTGTCGCCCAGCCGGAACACGAACGGGCGGGTCGGCGTGTAGCGGATGGCGGTCACCGAGCAGGGGTCGACGTGGATCCGCTGGAAGAGGTCCAGGTGCATCCCCAGGGCGTCCGCGACAAGGGACTTGATGATGTCGCCGTGCGAGCACATGAGGAAGACGGCGTCGCTCCCGTGCGCCTCCTCGACCGTCGCGTTCCACTCCCGTACGGCTTCCACGGCGCGCGCCTGCATGGCGCGCATGGACTCGCCGCCGGGGAAGGCGGCCGCCGACGGGTGCTGCTGGACGATCTTCATCAGCGGTTCGTCGGAGAGTTCGGAGAGTTTGCGGCCCGACCAGTCTCCGTAGTGGCACTCGCCGATCCGCTCGTCGGTGTGCAGCTCCAACCCCGGCCTGGCGGCCAGCAGGGGTGCGAGGGTCTCCCGGCAGCGTTGCAGCGGGCTGGTGACGGCGGCGGCGAGCGGCACCCCGGCCAGCCGTCCGGGCAGCGCGGCGGCCTGTTCGGCGCCGCGCTCGTCGAGGGCCACTCCCGGGGTCCATCCGGCGAGCAGCCCAGCGGTGTTGGCGGTGGACCGCCCGTGTCGTACGAGGATCAGCGTGGCCATGGGGCACAGCCTAGGCCCCGCCCGGAAAGGGGCTGCGCGGTGTCACGTGTGTGCGGGCGGGACCGGGGCAGGGAAGAATGCCCCGCGTGATTGTGGACTGCGCGATTTACCGGGACGGCCGCCGCACCGAGGGACCGGAGGACTTCTCCGACGCCCTCGACGAGGCGAGGGAGACCGGTGACGCCTTCCTCTGGGTGGGCATGCACGAGCCGTCGGCCGAGGAGTTCGACCACGTCCGCCAGGAGTTCGGTCTGCACCCGCTGGCGGTGGAGGACGCGCTGACCGCCCACCAGCGGCCGAAGCTGGAGGTGTACGACGATTCGCTGTTCGTCGTCCTCAAGCCGGTGCTCTACGACGACGACGCCGACACGGTGACCGCGGGCGAGCTGATGGTCTTCATAGGCGACTCGTTCGTCGTCACGGTCCGGCACGGCGAGGGGGCCCCGCTGGCCGCCGTGCGCCACCGGCTGGAGCAGGAGCCGGAGGTACTGCGGCACGGCCCGACGGCCGTGCTGTACGCGGTCTCCGACGCGGTGGTGGACCACTACATCGAAGTGGCGGCCGAGCTCCAGGGGGATCTGGAGGAGCTGGAGGCCGAGGTCTTCGCCCCGAACGCCTCGGACACCAAGAACACCGCCGCCCGGATCTACGCGTTCAAGCGCCAGGTCCTGGAGTTCCGGCGGGCGACGAGCCCGCTGCTCCAGCCGATGGACCGGCTCGCCTTCGGGCAGGTGCCCTTCGTCCACGAGCACGCCCAGCCGTTCTTCCGCGATGTCGCCGACCACCTGACCAAGGCGAACGAGTACATCGAGGGGCTGGACCGGCTGCTGTCGGACGCGCTGTCGGCGCACCTCGCGCAGATGGGCGTCCGGCAGAACGACGACATGCGCAAGATCTCGGCCTGGGCGGCGATGGCGGCCGTCCCCACCATGGTGGCGGGGATCTACGGGATGAACTTCGACCACATGCCGGAGCTCAGGCACACCTGGGGCTATCCGGCGGTGGTGGTGGTCATGGTGGTGGCGTGTCTGGGCCTGCACCGCATGTTCAAGCGCCGGGGCTGGCTGTAGGTCTGCCCTGCCTGCCCTGCCTGCCCTGCCTGCCCTACGCGAATTCGGGTGAGGTGACCGGTGCACCGCCCAGGGCATCGCGGCGCTCCGGCATCCGCAGGTTCACCATCCGGTGCCAGCCGCTGAAGCGCTCGTACGCGTACATCCCGCGGATGCCGGCGGCGAGTACGGCCGCCTTCGGCGCGGGCCAGTGCAGCAGCCGCCCCATGTGGTCCATGACGGCGAGGCTGACGTCCCGGTAGACGGCGATCTCGGCGAGCGCGCTCTCGCGGAGCACCCGCTGGATGGTCCGGCCGTGTCCCGCCCGGGCCAGCCGCAGCAGTTCCTCGTGGCAGTAGGCGAGGTGGTTGTCCTCGTCGTTGCTGATCATGTGAATGGCCTTGCCCACGTCGGGGTGGTCGCCGAAGTAGGTGACCAGCATGTCCATCTGGTCGGCGGCGCGCTGTTCGGTGACGCGGCTGTGCGCGAGGTAGACGACGATGTCCTCCTCGGTCAGCGCCTCCTCGCGGCGCAGTCTGTCGTGCGCGAGGCCGATGCCGCGGCGCTCCAGCAGCATCGTGTAGTCGGTCTCGGGCGGTACCGGGACGGGTGGCAGGCCGCGTTTGCGGAGCAGGGCGTTGAAGATCCGGCCGTGCTTGTCCTCGTCGGCCCCGTGCCGGACGATCTTGGGCGCGAGGTGGCGCATGCCGTCGGGGACCAGGGCCGCGATACGGGCGTTCTCCCAGCCGCCCTGGGTCTCGCCGCTGGCGGCGATGGAGCAGAACAGCTGGAAGGAGTCGTCGTTGTCGACGATCTCCTGGAACAGGCTGCGGGCAGAGAGCATGCACCGAGTCAAACGCCGGTCCGCCGGGCGGGCAACCGATAGGTCGCACTGCTCGTCCGAATGAACGAAACGAGGGGATGGCCCGCGGTGCGTAACCCCGCGGGCGCCCGGGGCGTTGTTCGCTGTGTCGGCCGTGGCGGGGAAGACCCCCCGAGCCCCCACCACGGCCGTAGACCTCTTCGTGACGCCGCTTCGTGACGCCGCTTCGGGCCGCGTCTCAGGCGAGACCGGCCAGCTCCATGGCCTCGGTGCCGGCGCGCAGGGCGGCGATCCGCTCGTCCAGGGTGAATCCGGCCGGGGCCAGCGTGAGGGTGGTGACCCCGGCCTCCGCGTAGGCCCGCATGCCGTCCGCGATCCGCTCGACCGGGCCGAGCAGCGTGGTCGAGTCGATCAGCGAGTGCGGGACGGCCTCGGCCGCGCCGGTCTTGTCCCCCGCCAGGTACTTGTCCTGGATCTCGGCGGCTTCCTTCTCGTAACCCATGCGCTGGGCCAACTGGTTGTAGAAGTTCTGCTTCCGGCTGCCCATGCCGCCCACGTACAGGGCGGTGTAGGGGCGGAACATGTCCGCGAGCGCGTTCACGTCCTCGCCGAGGGCCAGCGGCACGGTCGGGCAGACGTCGAAGCCGTCCATGGTCAGCCCGGCCTTCTCGCGGCCCGCCCGGATGTGGGTGAGCGCGGTGGCCTCCAGGTGCTCGGCGGCCGGGAAGATCAGCAGTGCGCCGTCGGCGATCTCGCCGGTCTGCTCCAGGTTCTTCGGCCCGATGGCGGCGATGTAGAGCGGGATGTGCTCGCGCTCGGGGTGCACGGTCAGCTTGAGCGGCTTGCCCGGGCCGCCCGGCAGCGGCAGGGTCCAGTGCTCGCCCTCGTACGAGAGGCGCTCGCGGCTCATGGCCTTGCGGACGATCTCCACGTACTCACGCGTCCGCGCGAGCGGCTTGTCGAACTTGACGCCGTACCAGCCCTCGGAGACCTGCGGGCCGGAGACGCCGAGGCCGAGCCGGAAGCGGCCCTTGGTGAGGGAGTCGAGGGTGGCCGCGGTCATGGCGGTCATCGCGGGCTGGCGGGCCGGGATCTGGAGGATCGCGGAGCCGACGTCGATGCGCTCGGTCTGGGCGGCGACCCAGGCGAGCACGGTCGGGGCGTCGGAGCCGTAGGCCTCGGCGGCCCAGCACACGTCGTAGCCGAGGCGGTCGGCCTCCTGGGCGACGGCGAGGTTGTCGGCGTCCATGCCCGCACCCCAGTAACCGAGATTGATGCCGAGCCGCATGTGTCGTCCCCTTACCGGTTTACCGATCAGTAACGTAGGTCTGCGGGGACTGTAGCGCGCCAGGGACCTCTGCGTCAGCGCCCCAGTAGTCTCAGCCCTCATGGAGCAGAGGCATCTCGGCCGCACCGGACTGCGCGTCTCCCGGATCGGCCTCGGCACCCTCACCTGGGGCCGCGACACCGGCGAGGAAGCCGCCGCCGAGCAGGTGAAGACGTTCTGGGAGGTGGGCGGCACGCTCGTCGACACCGCCGACGTGTACGGGGGCGGGGAGGCGGAGTACCTCCTCGGGCGGCTGATGGCCGGACTCGTCCCGCGCCGGGACCTGGTGATCGCGACCAAGGCGGGCAGCGTCCCGGACCCGGACCGGCGGTTCGACGGCTCGCGCGGACACCTGCTCGCCGCCCTCGACGCCTCGCTGGACCGGCTGGGCACCGACTACGTCGACCTCTGGCAGGTGCACGCCTTCGACCCGTCGACCCCGCTGGAGGAGACCCTTCAGGCGCTGGACCTGGCCGTGAGCAGCGGCCGGGCCCGGTACGCCGGGGTGGCGGGCTTCTGCGGCTGGCAGCTGGCGAAGGCTGCGACCTGGCAGCTCGCGGCCCCCGGGGTACGGACCCGGCTGGCCTCCACACAGATGGAGTACTCCCTGCTCCAGCGCGGCGTGGAGCGGGAGGTGCTGCCGGCCGCGCTGGACCTCGGGATCGGGCTGCTGCCCTCCTCCCCATTGGGCCGCGGGGTGCTGACGGGCAAGTACCGGGACGGCACCCCGGCGGACTCCCGGGGCGCCTCTGAGTCCTTGGCCGCCCTCGTGGAGCCGTACCTCGACGAGGCGGCGGGCCGGATCGTGGACGCGGTGGCGACCGCCGCCCAGGGGCTGGCCGTGACCCCGCTCCAGGTGGCCCTGGCGTGGATCCGGGACCGTCCGGGGGTGGTCGCCCCGATCGTCGGCGCGCGGACGTCGGCGCAGCTCGCGGCGGCATTGTCGGTGGAGGCCCTTAGTCTTCCCGAGGAGATCTGCCGGGCGCTGGACGATGTTTCGGCCCCGGTGCACCGCTATCCCGATCAGGACTGGAGCACGCTGTGAGTACGGACCGCCACGCCGATACCGCTGCCGCGGAGGAAGCCGGCCCCGACTCGGCCCAGGCCGGACCGAGCAGCACGGAGGACACCCCCATGACCACAGCAGCCGCCCCGGCCGACCCCGACGCCACGCAGCCGACTCCGGATCCGGTGTCCCCCGAGCCCGGCGACCCCGGTGACGGAGCTCCAGGGGCGCAGCCCCGGACCCCCGAGCCGGGGGCGGCTGCCGGAGGCGCGGATGAGCCCGGCGCGCAGCGCCCCGAGTCCGCCGCAGGCGGGGACGGGCGCCCGGCGGCGGAGCCGGCGGACGGGGCCGAAGGCCCGGTCCGTGGCGAAGCCGAAGAGCGGGGTCCAGGGGCGGAGCCCATGGTTTCGGGAAGGGGCGGGGTGGGGGAAAGCCCCGCAGGGCCCACCCCGGAGGCCGGGGCCGACGCGGAGGCCGGGGCCCAGGCCGACGCCCAGGCCGGGGCTGGGGCTGGGGCTGGGGCCGACGCCGGGGCGCAGGCACAGCCCGTGCTCAGCGAAGCCGAAGCCGAGTTGGCGGCGCAAAAGGTCGAGCGGGAGCGGATCGCCCGGCGCAAGGCCGAGCGCGAGGCGCCCGTCGACGCCGGGGCGAAGCTCAGCGGGAAGGCCGCCGACCTGCTGGCCGCCGTACGGGCCGTGGAGAGCGGCGCGAAGCCGCCGGCCGTCTACTTCGACGAGGCCCCGGCCGCGCCGCGCAAGGCGGCCCCCGCTCCCCCGCAGCCCCAGCGGCCGGCCCCCGCACCCGCCTCGGCCCCCGAGGCCCGGGACGTCGGTGCCGTAGGTGCCGTGCTGGCCCGTGGCGGCGCCCCCGAGGCCCTGGCCGCGGCCGCCGCGGCGGCCCTGGGCGACGGCGCCGCCGAGCAGCTCACCGAGAACCCCTGGCGGCTGCTGGCGGTCCCCGCCGTGCGCCCGACCCAGGCCGACGGCTTCGCGCGGGCCCTGCTGGGCCCCGAGGCCGGTCCGGGCGACGAGCACCGCACCACCGCCCTGGTGGGCTGGCTGCTGGTCCAGGCCGGGCTCAAGGGGCACACCGCCCTGGAGGCTCCGGTCCTGCAGAAGGCGCTGGCCCAGTACGCCGTGCCGGATCCGGCCGAAGCGCTGGAACAGGCCATCGCCGAGGGCTCGGTGCTGGTGTTCCACGAACCGCTCGGACCGCCCGTCGGCGAATCCGCCGAAGACACAGAGCAGCCCGTACGGATCCTCGTGGGCCTGGAAGGGTCCGCGATGGCCGAGGAGAGCCTGGCCGACGGTCTGGCCCGGCTGGCCAGCACCTTCGACGGCCCGGCGGACTGGTCCGGGGCCGCCGGCGGCCCGGGCGCCGAGCTGATCCGCGCCGTCGCCGGTCACGGCCTGGTCACCCACACCGGCGGCGAGGCGGCCCGCGCCGAGCCGTTGGCGCTGGTCGCCGCGGCCCGGGAGCTGGGCCTGCGCGTCTGTCTGGCCGGCCACGCGCCCGCCGAGGGCGCGGTGACCGTGGCGGGTCTGCTGGCCGGGGCCGAGGGGCCGGGGCGGGACGCGGACGGGCAGTTCGCGCTGGACCTGCTCGTGGTGCTGGACGCCCCGCAACTGGACGTGGAGACGGCGGCGGCCCTCGTCGAGTCCGTCCCGGACGGGGCCCGGCTGGTGCTCTCCGGGGACCCCGGAGTGCTCGGGTCCGCGGGGGCCGGGCGGGTGTTCGCCGATGTGCTGGCGGCCCGTACGTGCCCGCAGGTGGTGTCCCGCACCCCGGATCCCGGTCCCCTCGGCGAGCTCGTCTCGGGGGTCGGGATCGGGGAGTTGAACCAGGTCGACGCCCCCGGCAAGGAGGTCGTCATCGTCCCGGTGCAGGACGCCGGGGAGGCCGTGCACCGTGCCGTGCAGCTGGTGGCCGAGTCGGTGCCGCGGGCCTTCGGGATCCCGGCGGACAGCGTGCAGGTGATCACCCCGGGCCACGGCGGCTCCGCGGGCACCCGCGCGCTGAACGCCGCCCTGAAGGAGCGGCTGAACCCCGGTCCCGGCCGGTTCGGCGGCTTCGACCCCGGCGACCGGGTCGTCCACGTGCCGTCCCCCGGGCGGGCGCTGGCGGCCCGGGTGGTGTCGGCCGACGCGCAGGGGCTGCACCTGGACCGCGCGGGCGCGCGGATCGTCGTACCGAAGGACCTCGTCGAGTCGCAGGTGCGGCACGGCTGGGCGGTGACGGCGCATCAGGCCGTGGGCACGCGCTGGCCGGCGGTGGTCGTCGTACTGCCGGGTGACGCCGCGCAGGCTCTGTCGCGGGACTGGGTCTACACCGCGTTCGGGCGGGCCGAGCGGCACCTGTCGGTGGTGCACGGCGTCGACCAGGCGCTGCCGCGCGCGGTGGCGGAGGTCCTGCCGAAGCCGCGTACGACGCGGCTGACGGGCCTGCTGACGGCCCTCGCGGCGACGGGCGGGCAGCCGGAGTAGTCGCGGTGACGGGCGTGGCCCCCGCCCTGCGGGGCGGGGGCCACGGTGGCCGGCACGTGTCGGGCCGCGCTCAGGCCGGGGTGAGCCCCGGCTGCGCGGTCTCGCCTTCGTCCTCGTCCTCCTCTTCGTCCTCGCCCTCGTCGAAGACGGAGCTGACGTCGAACCGGTGCAGGACGTCCTGCGGATCGATGTGCCCGAAGGGCGAGTTGAGCCACTCCCCCGGCTCCGCCACCTCCTCCGAGGCCGCGATCCAGAGGGTGGAGTCACCCTCCTCCAGCCCGAAGTCCTTGCAGCGGGCGGCGATCTCGTCGGGCTCGTACTCCCCGAAGAGGACGCCCAGCGCGTCCGCGGTGCCGCCGTCCTGGACGAATTCGGCGTCCCGGTCGTGCGCGGCGACGCGCTCGGCTTGGGCGATCAGCCGCGGCGGTTCGACCACCGCGTAGTCGCGGCGGATGAGCACGCTGAAGGCGGCGGGCTCGGCGGGGCCGGTGTACGGGACACCGTCCTCGGGCGTGGGGATCTCGAAGGGGGTGACCTCGTCGTAGCGGTCGTAGAGGAGCTCGTCGTACTCCTCGGCCGCGGCGGCGAGTTCGTTGAACGCGGCGTAGACGTCCGGGTCCTCGTCCCCGATCCTGCGCTCGACCGCGGCGAGGTGACGGTCGAGCGCGGCCTTGACCGCCTCGGCGGCGGCGCGTACCTCGGCAACAGTGGGCAGAGCGGCATCAGACATAGAGCAGACGCTATCCGTAGCAGGGCTCTGCCCGCACAATAGATGCGATGCCGGAATACGAATTTGTCGACGTGTACGTGCCCCGCGGCGTTCCTCGCAAGGAGGCGACCCGCCTGCTGACCGACCATGCCGAGTACGGGAACTGGGAAATCGACCGCCTGAGCCTGCACCGGGACGGCAGCCGCCGCGTGCGACTGCGCCGCCGGATCATCCGTCAGGTCCGCGCGACCTGGTGACGCGGGCCCCGGTGGGGGCACCCCCAGCGGCAGCCAGGGGGGAGGGGCCCGCGTCGTGAGCAACCGTCAGGCGGCGTTGCGCGCACGCCGGTAGAGCACGGTGCCGGCCAGCAGCAGGCCGCCGGCGAGCGGGAGGCCGGCGGTCAGCACGTCACCGCTGCCCGTGGCCGCCAGGCCCGGTGCGCCCACGGTCCCGGTGTCGGCAGCCGGGCCGGGGTGGGTGACCGGCGTGACGGGAGTGACCGGAGTGACGGAACCCGTGCCGGAGCCGGTGGACGTCCCGGGCGTGCCCGGAGTGCCCGTGCCGGGGGTGCCGGGGTTGTTCCCGCCGGGCGTGCCCGGGTTGCCGGGAGTGGTCGGGTTCTCCGTACCCGGCGTACCGGGGTTGCCCGGGTTGTTCCCGCCGGGCGTGCCCGGATTTCCGGGGTTGCCCGGGTGCTCCGGGTGGTCGTCACAGGGCTCGTCCCCGCCGCCCGGGTGACCGGGGTGTCCCGGGTGCCCGGTCTTGGCCGGGACGTTGGAGCAGTGGTTCCCGAAGGCCGGGTTGAGCAGCGCGATCACGTTGACCGTGTTCCCGCAGAGGTTCACCGGCGCCTCCACGGGCGCCTGCACGTTGTTCCCGGACAGCACGCCCGGAGAGTTCACGGCCTGCCCCGAGGCGCCGGAGTCCGCGTGTGCGTAGCCCCCGCCCAGGGCGAGAACACCCCCCGCGGCGGCCATGGTGATCAGGGTCTTCCTGGTGACCTGTGCCTGTCGTCGCATCTGTACTCGTCCCCTGGTGTGTACGTTTCGGCCAGGCTCCCCCGCCTGCTGCGCCGAAGATGAGATTCCGTGCCGGAAAGCCCGGCGGCCCCGGAACGCTGGAATGCGTTCCGGGGCCAGGTCTTCAGAAGCGTCAGGCGTTGACGCAGGTGTTGCCGAAGGCCGGGTTGAGCAGCGCGATGACGTTCACCGTGTTGCCGCAGACGTTCACGGGGATGTGAACCGGAACCTGGACGACGTTGCCGGACAGGACGCCGGGGGAGCCGATGGCCGCACCCTGGGCACCCGCGTCGGCGACAGCCAGGCCCGCACCCGCGAGAACCAGACCACCGGTGGCAGCCGCAGCAGCAGCAACCTTCTTGAGCATTGTTCCTCCTAGTAGGCAAGTGCGGTCCCAGCCGCGGACCGCACCACCTGTAACGAGGAGGGATCACCAGGGCTACGAGCTTATGAGTGCATTCACTCTTCTCAGTGGAATGCGCACACCTTCTCGATTCTCAGGCGTTGTCGATGAATCGGTCGAGCACCCGCACGCCGAACTTCAGTCCGTCCACCGGCACCCGCTCGTCCACGCCGTGGAACATCCCGGCGAAGTCCAGCTCCGGCGGCAGCTGCAGCGGCGCGAAGCCGAAGCAGCGGATGCCGAGGTCGTCGAAGGACTTGGCGTCCGTGCCGCCCGAGAGCATGTACGGGACCGCCCGCGCGATCGGGTCCTCGGCCTTGAGGGCGCCCTGCATGGCGTCCACCAGCCGGCCGTCGAAGTCCGTCTCCAGCGCCTTGTCGCCGTGTACGTCCTCCCGCTTCACGCGCGGGCCGAGGATGCGGTCCAGGTCGGCGAAGAACTCGTCCTCGTAGCCTGGCAGGAAGCGGCCGTCGACGTGGGCGGTCGCCTGGCCGGGGATGACGTTGACCTTGTAGCCGGCGCCGAGCATGGTCGGGGCGGCGGAGTTGCGCAGCGTCGCGCCGACCATCTTGGCGATGCCGCCGAGCTTGGCGAGCGTGGCGTCCATGTTGTCGGGGTCCAGCGGGGTCCCGAGCGCGTCCGAGAGCTCGTCCAGGAAGCTCCGTACGGTCTTGGTCACGCGCACCGGCCACTGGTGGCGGCCGAGCCGCCCCACGGCCTCGCACAGCTCCGTGATGGCGTTGTCGTTGTTGGTCATGGAGCCGTGGCCCGCGGTGCCCTCCACCGTGAGCCGCATCCAGTGCATGCCCTTCTGGGCGGTCTCCACGAGATAGAGCCGCAGGTTCTCGTTCACCGTGAAGGAGAAGCCGCCGACCTCGCCGATCGCCTCGGTGACGCCCTCGAACAGGCCCGGGTGCTTGTCGACGAGGTGCCGCGCCCCGTAGATGCCGCCCGCCTCCTCGTCGGCGAGGAAGGCCAGCACGATGTCGCGCGGGGGCTTGCGCCCGCTGCGCATCCGGTCGCGTACGACGGCGAGCGTCATCGCGTCCATGTCCTTCATGTCGACCGCGCCGCGGCCCCACACGCAGCCGTCGGCGATCTCGCCCGCGAAGGGGTCGTACGTCCAGTCGGCGGCATTGGCCGGGACGACGTCGGTGTGCCCGTGGATGAGCAGCGCGGGCCGCGAGGGGTCCTCCCCCTCGATCCGCGCCACCGTCGAGGCGCGCCCCTTGTGCGATTCGAAGATCTGAGGCTCCAGCCCGACCTCGGCGAGCTTCTCGGCGACCCACTCGGCCGCCTTGCGCTCTCCGGGGCCCGAGTGGTCTCCGTAATTGCTGGTGTCGATCCGGATGAGGTCCCGGCAGAGGTCGACGACCTCGTCCTCACCGGAGACGGTCCTGCCCGCGCTCGACTCGCTCACGCTGCTTCCTCCCACTGATCGGTACCGAACGCCTCCCATCCTCCCGCTCCCGGCCGCTCTCCCCAAGGGCGATCCCCGGCCGTCGGGGGGTGTGATCGAGGACCCCGGAATGTTTGGTAATGTTTTCCACGTCGGAACGGCCCGCGAGGGACGCGAGACAGACACCTTGTCCGGGTGGCGGAATGGCAGACGCGCTAGCTTGAGGTGCTAGTGCCCTTTATCGGGCGTGGGGGTTCAAGTCCCCCCTCGGACACAAGAGAAGGACCCCGCTTCGGCGGGGTCCTTTTTCGTTGTGCCGAGGGTGCGGAAAAGCCCGTACGGGGCCCCGCGCGCGGGGCTCCGTACGGGCTCGGGGGCGTCAGTCGCGGGAGGCGGCGATTTCGGCCACCCGGCCGCGGACCAGGTACCAGCCGCCGACCAGGGCGGCGCCGATGACCGGGACGAACATGACCGTGGTGCGGCCCACACCGCCGTCGCACCACATCAGGACCAGCACCGTCACGAGGAAGACCAGCGTGACGATCTGGGTGTACGGGGCCCAGGGCAGGCGGTAGGCGGGGCGTTCCACCAGGCCCTGCTTCGCACGGCTCCAGAAGAAGAGCGAACAGATCATGACCATCGCCCAGGTGCCGAGGATGCCGAGCGAGGCGAAGTTGAGGACGAGCTCGAAGGCCTCCTCCTCCATGAAGTAGTTCAGGACGACACCGGCGACGCCGAAGGCGGCGGTGAACAGGACCCCGCCGTAGGGGACCTTGCCCTTGTTCATGACGCCGGTGAACTTCGGGGCGGAGCCGGAGAGGGACATCGAGCGCAGGATGCGGCCGGTGGAGTAGAGGCCGGAGTTCAGGCTGGAGAGGGCCGCGGTCAGGACGACCAGGTTCATGACGCCCGCAGCGCCGGGGACGCCGAGCTTGTCGAAGACGGTGACGAAGGGGCTCTGGTCGGAGCTGTACTCCGTGTACGGCAGCAGCAGTGCGAGCAGGACCACGGAGCCGACGTAGAAGAGGCCCACGCGCCACATGATCGAGTTGATCGCCTTCGGCATGATCTTCTCGGGGTTCTCGGTCTCGCCGGCGGCGACTCCGCAGAGCTCGACGGAGGCGTACGCGAAGACCACGCCCTGGATCACCAGGAGCATCGGCAGGACGCCGGTGGGGAAGATGCCGCCGTTGTCGGTGATGGAGTCGAGGCCGGGGGTGTGGCCGCCGATCTCGTGGCTGGTGGCGACGAGCCAGATGCCGACGATCAGGAAGATCACCAGGGCGGCGACCTTGACCAGGGAGAACCAGAACTCCATCTCACCGAAGTACTTCACCGAGATCAGGTTGGCGGTGAGGACGACGGCGAGGGCGATGAAGGCGAGGACCCACTGGGGGACGTCGGTGAACATCGACCAGAAGTGGGCGTAGGTCGCGGCGGCGGTGATGTCGGCGACGGTGGTCGTGGACCAGTTCAGGAAGTACAGCCAGCCGGCCGTGTAGGCGCCCTTCTCCCCCATGAACTCACGGGCGTAGGAGACGAAGGCACCGGAGGACGGGCGGTAGAGGACGAGCTCGCCGAGCGCCCGCACGACGAAGAAGGCGAAGACGCCGCACACCGCGTAGGCGATCGCGAGGGAGGGGCCCGCACCGGCGAGGCGGCCGCCGGCGCCGAGGAACAGGCCGGTGCCTATCGCTCCGCCGATCGCGATCATGTTGATGTGGCGGGACTTGAGGTCCTTGCTGTAGCCCTCGTCACCGGCGTCGACATGGCGGGACGACGCCGGGGCGGGTGCCTCGGTCAAGGTGCGGTCACTCAGGTCACTCATGTATGACTTCGCCTTCGTGGGTTCGGACAGGCAGGCCCGGACCGCGCGCAGGGGAGCTGGGTGGTGTCCCCTGTGTCATGGTCCGGTGATTTTGTCGCCCCAGGAGACCATGAGGGTCCGCCCCCCGCCAAAATCGACCCCTTACGCACCGAAGCCCCCGACGACCTTGGAAACGGGCGCCGGGGGCTTCGTAGAAGCTGGAAAGCGAGGTCAGTCGCCCGGAGTGGCCTCCGCCGCCTGGTCGAGGCGGAAGGCCTCGTTCCCCAGGCCGATACGAGCGTGCACCTCGGGGCGGCTGCGGCGCAGCACCGCTCCGTACAGCAGGCCGATCACCACGGCGGCGCCGATGATGCCGGGCAGGACCCAGCTGAGCGCGGAGCCCTTCTCGGCGCCGACCAGGACGTCGAAGTCCTTGACGGTGTAGGCGGCGATGGCGAGCAGCGCGAGGCCGGCGGCGCCGGCCGAGACGAGGCGCCAGACCTGGGCGCCGGCGGTGCCCCGGCGGACGAAGAAGGCGATGACCGCGAAGGAGGCGGCGGCCATGAGGAGGGTCACACCGAGGGCGCCGACGTTGCCCATCCAGGTGAACAGGTGCAGGACGGGGGCGGTGGGGTCGGGGAGCTGCACCGGGAAGCTGGGGTCGGCGGGCACCTCGTCCGCGGTGACGGCGAAGGCGATCACGACGAGGGCGGCGATGACGGTCTGCAGGAGGGAGCCGGTGGCGGGGGCGCCGGTGCCGGCGTTGGTGCGGCCGAAGGCGGCCGGGAGCAGGCCCTCGCGGCCCATGGCGAAGGCGTAGCGGGCGACCACGTTGTGGAAGCTGAGCATGGCCGCGAACATGCCGGTCACGAAGAGGACGTGCAGGACGTCGGTGAAGGTGGTGCCCAGGCGGGTCTCGGTGAGCTGGAAGAGCAGGCCGGGACCGGCTTCGCCGGACGTCTTGACCACCTCGGCGGGGCCGGTGGCGACGGTGAGGGCCCAGGCGCTGAGGGCGAAGAAGAGGGCGACGAAGCCGACGGCGAGGAACATCACCCGGGAGACGACGATGTGCGGCTTGCTGGTCTCCTCGGCGTACACCGGGGACTGCTCGAAGCCGACGAAGGCGGCGATGCAGAAGCAGAGGGCGGTGCCGAGACCGGCTCCGCTGAGGGTCTCGGGGTTGAAGGCGTGGAGCGAGAGGCCTTCGGGGCCGGGCTCGGTGAGGGCGGCGAAGTCGAAGACCACGACGAGGGCGCACTCGACGAGGAGGAGGACGCCGAGCACCTTGGCGTTGAGGTCGATCTTGAGCCAGCCGAGCGCTCCGGTGACGGCGACCGCGAGCAGGGCCGGTATCCACCAGGCGAGTTCGATCTCCAGGTAGGTGGCGAAGAGGCTGGACATCTCGAAGCCGAGGATGCCGTAGACGCCGACCTGCATGGCGCTGTACGCGATGAGGGCGACGAGGGAGGCGGCGGCGCCGGCGGTGGGGCCGAGGCCGCGGGCGATGTACGCGTAGAAGGCGCCGGCGTTGTGGACGTGCCGGCTCATCTCGGCGTAGCCGATGCTGAAGAGCGCGAGGACGACGCCGAGGATGACGAAGAGCAGCGGCTGGCCGACGATGCCCATGACCCCGAAGGTCGTGGGCATGACGCCGGCGACGACCATCAGGGGCGCGCTGGCGGCGAGCACGGAGAGCAGCAGGCCGGCGGTGCCGAGGCGGTCGGCGCGCAGGGCCCGGTCCTGGCCCTTGTAGGTACGGATCTCGGCCGGGTCTTGGAGCGTGGTGGATCTGCCCGTCGGCATGGCGCCGTCCTTTCGGGGGTGTGGTCCTTCGGGGAGCTTCAGGGAGCTTCGGGTTCTTCCGGTGCTGTAGTAGAGAGGTGTCAGGCGGTGCCGAGCGCTACCCTGCGCGCGGCGAGGAAGGCCTTCTGCGGGTCCCGGTCCGGATAGGACCAGGGGGCCCGGGTGGCGTGGCTGCCGATGCGGTGGAAGAGGGCGGCGGCCTCGGCGGGGCGGCCCTCGCAGAGTTTGGCGTGGGCGAGGAAGTTGAGGTCGACCCGGTTGCGGGGGTGGTCCTCGCGCTCCCATTCCAGCCACCAGTCGAAGGCGGAGCGCAGGACCTGGCGGGCGCGGCGGCCGGCCCAGTGGTCGGTGGCCGCCTCGGAGCTGTGGCCGTACGTGGCGGCGAGCACCCGGTAGCGCTCGGCGTGGGCGACGACGGGGAGCACGGCGAGCGGGGAGTCGGCCGGGGACTCCTCGGCGGCCCAGGACGCGAAGTCGTAGACCTCGTGGAGCGGGTCGTGGCCGGAGGTGAGGGCCCGCTCGGCCAGTCGGGCGACCATCAGGTGGTGGGCGTGGTGGTGCTCGCGGTGGCGGGCCCGGACCTGGTCGAAGTGGCGGCTGAACTCCTCCTCGGTGCCGAAGACGCGGGAGAGCAGGAGCAGGCCGAGCCAGGGTGTGGGGTCGGCGGGGAGCAGGGCGGCGGCCCGGCGGCAGGCTTCCTCGGCGTCGCCGGGCGTGCCCTTGTGGCGCAGGGCGGCGAAGACCGCGGCGCAGGCGAGGAGGGTGGCGGCGTCGGCGCTCTCGGGCTCGGCGAGCAGCCATTCGCGGGCCCAGGCGGTGGCGGCCCGGGTCTGGGCGAGGACGACGACGCGGTGGCCCCTGCGGTCCCAGTCGTCGCCGGTGCCGACGAGGAGGGAGCGGGCGCCGGCCCAGCGGCCCTGGTTGAACTGGGTGCGTACGTCGACGAGTTCGGCGTCGCACAGGGCCGGGTCGAACAGCTGGGCGTCCCGCTTGCGGGCGCGGCCGAGGGGCGGAGGCGGGGACATCCGCGGGTATCCCTCCAGGACGCGGGCGGCCGGTGATCACGCACAGCAAAGCGGTACGCACAGCTCCACGTCAAGGTCCAGCCCACCGCCTGGCGGGTTTCAACTGCTGTGGATGTCGTGTGAGTTGTGGTGATTGCGCCGGTTCGGGGAGCCTTCGCCCGCGCGCCGTAGGGTGGGCGCCATGACTGGACACGACGATCTGCCCCCGTACTTGCTGGGGTTTCCCGGCCCGTTGCGCGACCAGTTGGTCGCGGCCGTGCTGAGCGGGGCGAAGACCAGCACCACCGGCCTGCTCGCGGAGTACGAGGCCGAGGGCGAGCCGCTGCCGGAGCCCGGGGCCCGGGGCATGCTGGTCGACTCAGCCGAGCGCGGGGTGGCGGTGGTGGAGGTGACGGCCGTGGAGGTGCTGCGGCTCGGGGACGTCGGGCTGCGGCACGCGCTCGACGAGGGCGAGGGGTACGCGTCGGTGGCCGAATGGCGTACGGCACACGAGGGGTTCTGGCACAGCGGACCGGTGCGCGCGGCGATCGGTGACCCGGGGTTCACGGTCGACGACGACACGCTCGTCGTCGCGGAGCGGTTCCGGGTCACCGAGACGCCGTCCGCCTGACGGTCAGGCGACCGCGCGGGCGGCGGCGCGGCCCGCCGCCCGCCCCGAGAAGATGCACCCGCCGAGGAAGGTGCCCTCCAGAGCCCGGTAGCCGTGGACCCCGCCGCCGCCGAATCCGGCCGCCTCGCCCGCCGCGTAGACGCCGGGCAGCGGTTCGCCCGCCGCGGTCAGGACGCGCGAGGAGAGGTCGGTCTCCAGACCGCCCAGGGACTTTCGGGTCAGGATCGAGAGCCGTACCGCGATCAGCGGGCCGGCCTCGGGGTCCAGGATCCGGTGCGGGGCGGCCGTGCGGATCAGCTTGTCGCCGAGGTACCTGCGGGCGCCGCGGATGGCCGTCACCTGGAGGTCCTTGGTGAAGGGGTTGGCGATCTCCCGGTCGCGGGCCACGATCTCGGCCCGGACGGCGGCCTCGTCGAGGAGGTCCTCCTTGGTCACCGCGTTCATCCCGCGCACCAGGGCGGACAGGTCCCGCTCGACGACGAAGTCGGCGCCGTTGTCCATGAAGGCCTTGACCGGGGCGGGTACGGCCTGGCGGGCGCGGGAGATGACGTCGCGGATCGATCTGCCGGTGAGGTCGGGGTTCTGCTCGGAGCCGGAGAGGGCGAACTCCTTGCCGATGACGCGCTGGTTGAGCACGAACCAGGTGTGGTCGTGGCCGGTCTTCATGATGTGGTCGAGGGTGCCGAGGGTGTCGAAGCCCGGGAAGAGCGGCACGGGCAGCCGCTTGCCGGTCGCGTCCAGCCACAGCGGGGACGGGCCGGGCAGGATGCGGATGCCGTGCCTGGCCCAGATCGGGTTCCAGTTCTCGATGCCCTCGGTGTAGTGCCACATCCGGTCCTTGTTGATGTGACTGGCGCCCGCCTCCTCCGCGATGCCGAGCATCAGGCCGTCCACGTGGGCGGGGACCCCGGAGAGCATCCGCTGCGGCGGGGTGCCGAGCCGGGCGGGCCACTGCTTGCGCACGAGGTCGTGGTTGCCGCCGATGCCGCCGCTGGTCACGATCACGGCCTGGGCCCGCAGGGAGAAGGACCCGGCGGCCTCGCGGCTGCTCGCGGTGCCCCGTACGGCGTCGGAGGGCTCCAGGATCTCGCCCGTCACGGTGTCCACCGCGCCGGCCGTCGCGGAGAGCCCGGTGACCCGGTGGCGGAACTTCAGCTGGACCAGGCCGCGGGCCACCCCGGCGCGGACGCGCCGCTCGAAGGGCTCCACCAGGCCGGGGCCGGTGCCCCAGGTGATGTGGAAGCGGGGGACGGAGTTGCCGTGGCCGTTGGCGCCGTAACCGCCGCGCTCCGCCCAGCCGACGACGGGGAAGAAGCGGACGCCCTGCGCGTGCAGCCAGGGGCGCTTCTCACCGGCCGCGAAGTCGACGTAGGCCTCGGCCCAGCGGCGCGGCCAGGCGTCCTCCTCGCGGTCGAATCCGGCGGTGCCCAGCCAGTCCTGGAGGGCGAGGTCGTGGCTGTCCTTGATCCGCATCCGGCGCTGCTCGGGCGAGTCCACGAAGAACAGGCCGCCGAAGGACCAGTGCGCCTGGCCGCCGATGGACTGCTCCGGCTCCTGGTCGAGCAGGATGACCTTGCGGCCCGCGTCGACGAGCTCGGCGGTGGCCACGAGGCCCGCGAGCCCGGCTCCGATCACGATCACGTCTGCGTCGTACGTCATGCGGTTACCCGTCCTCCGTCGATGGTGGGGCAGATCCTTGGCTACGGAGCGGTAACCAGTCAACAGCGGTGGTTGGATGACCTGTGTGAGTGCCGCTGATGAAGTGCTGGACGTGGTGGACCGGGACGACCGGGTGGTCGGGCGGGCCCCGCGCGGTGAGGTGTACGCGGGCGGGCTGATCCACCGCTGTGTGTTCGTGCAGGCGAGGGATGCGGAAGGCCGGATCTTCGTGCACCGGCGGACCGCCTCCAAGCTCGTCTTCCCCTCGTACTACGACATGTTCGTGGGCGGGGTGCTGGGCGCCGGCGAGAGCTACGCGCAGGCCGCGCTGCGGGAGGCCGAGGAGGAGCTGGGGGTACGGGGACTGCCGCAGCCCGTGCCGCTGTTCAAGTTCCTGTACGAGGGCCCGGGCGGGGCCTGGTGGTCGTACGTCCACGAGGTGCGGTGCGAGCAGCCGGTGTCCCCGCAGGTGTCGGAGGTCGACTGGCACACGTACCTCTCGCCGGAGGAGCTGGACCGGCGGGTCGGGGACGGGGAGTGGGCATGGGTGCCGGACGGGCTGGAGGCGTACCGGCGGCTGCGGGAGTTCCGGGAGCTGCGCCAGTAGATTGGGCGGGTGATCGACTTCGTCAAGGACCTGCGCCTCTGGTTCGCACCATCGCGGCTCAAGGACGAGGGCGAGACCCCCGACTACCGCTTCTCGCTGGCCAACGAGCGGACCTTCCTGGCCTGGATCCGGACCGCGCTGGCGCTGGTGGGCGGCGGTTTCGCCGTCGACCAGTTCCTGCCCGACCTGCGGTGGGGGGTGCGGGTCGGGATGGCCTTCGCGCTGCTCGCGGTGGGCGCGGCCTGCGCGCTGCGGGCGGTGAACCACTGGGTGCGGTGCGAGCGGGCGATGCGGCGGGGTGAGGATCTGCCGGTGTCTCGGTTCCCGGTGGTGCTGAGTCTGGGCGTGGGGCTGGTCGCGGTGACGATGGTGGTGGTCGTGCTGCTGGGCTGGACGACGGGGCGGTGAGTCCCACCGGCGCGAGCCGCGATGACGCGGGCGGCGATGACGCGGGCGGCGAGCAGCGCGACGCCGGGTTGCAGCCGGAGCGGACGCGGCTCGCGTGGCGGCGTACGACGCTGGCCTCCTCGGTCGTGCTGGTGCTGGCGCTGCGGCAGGCGCTGCGCGGGTCCGGCGCGGCGGCGGAGCTGGTGGGGGCGGCGGTGATCGCGCTGGCCTGGCTGGCGTTCCTGTGGGTGGCGCACCGGCGGATCCGGGCGCTGGCGGCCGGCCGGCCGACGGTGCTCGCGCCGCCGGCGGCGGTGGCGGCGGTGGCGTGCACGGTGGCGCTGGCGGTGTTCGCGATGGCGGTGATCGTCTGACCCGGCGGTCTGATGATCAGGCTTCTCCGCGCCACTCGAACACAACGGGCGATACCCGGCGATCCACACTAATCTCGGCGCCATGACGACCATGCACCACGAACATCCCACGCACCAGCACACGCACGGCGCGGACTGCGGACACCAGGCGGTCCCGCACGGCGATCACGTCGACTACGCGCACGACGGCCATCTGCACCGGGAGCACTCGGGGCACTGGGACGAGTGCGAGCCCTCGGGGCACACCGCGCACGAGAGCCACGCGCACGCGCACGGCGCGGGCTGCGGGCACGACACGGTCCAGCACGGTGACCACGTCGACTATCTGCACGACGGGCACCGGCATGCGGCCCACGACGGGCACTACGACGACCACTGACTGAAGGATCAGTCAGTCAGTCGGTCAGTCAGGGCACCCGCTCTCCCCCCGGCGCGGCAGCGGCTGGCAGGATGCTGACCGCCTGTCAAAGCGATGTGGGGAGAGCGCAGATGCCCGTCGAAGAGCCGTACCTCGTCCAGCCCGCGCCGGGCGTGTACGCCTACGTCCAGCCGGACGGCGGCTGGTGCCTGAACAACGCCGGTTTCGTGAGCGACGGCGGCCGGACCCTGCTCATCGACACCGCGGCCACCGAGCGGCGGGCACTGGCGCTGCGCGATGCGGTCGTGGCGGCCGGGGTGCCGCTCCCCCGCACCGTGGTGAACACCCACCACCACGGCGACCACACCTACGGCAACGGCGTGTTCGCCCCCGAGGCGCTGATCCTCGGGCACGACAACGCGCGGTCCGAGCAGCTCGCCGCCGGGCACCAGCTGGAGATGATCTGGCCCGCGACCGACTTCGGCGCGATAGACATCACCGCACCCGATCTCACCTACAGCGACCGGGCCACCCTGCACGTGGGCGAGACGGAGGTGCAGGTCATCCACCCCGGCGTGGCCCACACCACCGGGGACTCGATCGTGTGGCTGCCCCGGCAGCGGGTGGTCTTCACCGGCGACCTGGTCTTCGCCGAGGGGACGCCGTTCCTGGCGATGGGCTCGCTCGCCGGTTCCCTGCGGGCGCTGGAGCTGCTGCGCTCGCTGGACGCGGAGACCGTCGTACCCGGGCACGGGCCGCTGACCGATTCTTCAGCCTACGAGGCCACCGAGCGCTATCTGCGGTACGTGGCGGAGCTCGCCCGCGAGGGACGGGCGAAGGGGCTGACCCCGCTGGAGGTGGCCCGCCAGGCCGATCTGGGCGAGTTCGCCGCCTGGCGGGAGAGCGAGCGGCTGGTGGCGAACGTGCACCGGGCGTACGCGGAACTGGCCGGGGAACCGGAGGGTGCACCGCTCGACATCCTGGCGGTCCTGACGGACATGACGGTGATGAACGGCGGAACGCCGATCCTCTGCCACGCGTGATGCCGTAGGCGGTGCCTTGCCGCGGGCCGGAGGCGTTCCGGGGCGGAGGGGCTTCGGGCCGGAGGGGTTTCGGGGCGGAGGGGTTTCGGGCCGGAGGGGTTTCCTTCGGCCCGCGCTCTGGACGGCATACCG
The DNA here is from genome assembly GCF_055571215.1 of Streptomyces sp. NPDC030995. Lineage (NCBI taxonomy): Bacteria > Bacillati > Actinomycetota > Actinomycetes > Kitasatosporales > Streptomycetaceae > Streptomyces > Streptomyces sp. NPDC030995. The sequence continues at coordinate 138,034 of NZ_JBVIFS010000003.1, read as the reverse complement.
ACTGGTCGGCATGATGGCTCACGGACATCCGACGTCAACCCGCACGGAGGTGCACACGATGAGCCCAGCCTCAGCCTCAGCAGCGGCCGGCCCGCGCGGCCTGGACCTGGAGCGGCTGCGCGGCCATCTCGACCGGGCGCGGCCGGGCCTCGTGGCCGGGGCCCTGCGCGGCCGGCTGATCGAAGGCGGCCGGTCGAACCTCACGTACGAGATCACCGACGGGACCGCCCGCTGGGTGGTGCGCCGGCCGCCGCTGGGCCACGTGCTGGCCACCGCGCACGACATGCGGCGCGAGCACCGGGTGATCGAGGCGCTGCACGGCACGGCCGTGCCGGTGCCCGAGCCGGTGCTGCTGTGCGAGGACGAGGCCGTGCTCGGGGCGCCGTTCTACGTCATGGAGTACGTGGACGGGGTGCCGTACCGGACGGCCGGCGAGCTCGCCGCGCTCGGCCCGGAGCGCACCCGGCGGGCGGTGCTGGGCCTGGTGGACACCCTGGTCGAGCTGCACGCGGTGGACCCGGAGGCGGTGGGCCTGGGCGACTTCGGCCGGCCCGAGGGCTTCCTCGACCGGCAGTTGCGCCGCTGGGGCAAGCAGCTCGCGGCCTCGCGGGGGCGGGAGCTCGCCGGGATCGACGAGCTGCACGCCGCGCTCGGCCGGGCGGTGCCCGACTCCCCCGCCCCGACCGTGGTCCACGGGGACTTCCGGCTCGACAACGTCCTGATCGGCGGCCCGGACGACACGATCCGGGCGGTGCTGGACTGGGAGATGTCCACGCTGGGGGATCCGCTGACCGATCTCGGGCTGCTCGTGATGTACAGCTCGGACCTCGGCCTGACCGAATCTCCGGTCAGCACGACGAGCGGAGCGCCGGGCCACCCGACACCCGCCGAGCTGGTCGAGCGGTACGCCGCCCGCTCCGGCCGGGACACCGGAGCCATCGCCTGGTACACGGCCTTCGCCTGGTTCAAGCTCGCGGTGATCCTCGAAGGCATCCACCACCGCTACACGCTCGGGCAGACCGTCGGTGCGGGCTTCGACCGGATCGGCGAGCTGGTCCCGGTCTTCATCGAGCACGGCCTGACCACCCTCCAGGCCCCCACGAACTCTGACCGCCAGGAAGGCTGAGGCACGCACCCATGGACTTCGCATTCGACGCCCGGACCGAGGAACTCCGCGAGCGGCTGCTCGCGTTCATGGAGGAGTACGTCTACCCGGCGGAACCCGTCGCCGCCGAGCAGCGCGCGCGGCTGGCCTCGCCCTGGGACACCCCGGCCGTCTTCGGTGAACTGAAGGCCGAGGCACGCCGCCAGGGCCTGTGGAACCTCTTCTTCGTCAACCAGCACGGCCTGCCCGATGCCGAGCACGGCGCCGGGCTGACCAACCTCCAGTACGCCCCGCTCGCCGAGATCACCGGACGCAGCCCGCACCTGGCCCCGATGGCGACCAACTGCGCGGCCCCGGACACCGGGAACATGGAGCTGCTCGCGCAGTTCGGCAGCGAGGAGCACAAGAAGCAGTGGCTCGACCCCCTGCTGGCCGGGGAGGTCCGCTCCGCCTTCGCGATGACCGAGCCCGAAGTGGCCTCCTCGGACGCGACGAACGTCGAGACCCGCATCGAGCGCGACGGGGACGAGTACGTGGTCACCGGGCGCAAGTGGTTCATCTCCGGGGCCATGAACCCGGATTGCAGGATCTTCATCGTGATGGGCAAGACCGATCCGGAGGGCGCCGATCCGCGCCGCCAGCAGTCGATGATCCTGGTCCCGCGCGACACCCCGGGTGTGGAGGTGCGCCGCGCGATGACGGTGTACGGGTACGCGGACCACGACCACGGCGGCCACGCCGAGGTGGTCTTCGACGGGGCGCGGGTCCCGGCGGCGAACCTGATCGGCGAGGAGGGCAGCGGCTTCGCCATCGCCCAGGCCCGGCTCGGCCCGGGCCGCATCCACCACTGCATGCGGCTGATCGGCATGGCGGAGCGGGCCATCGAGCTGATGTGCCGGCGCGCGGTGGACCGTACCGCCTTCGGCAAGCCGCTGGCCGCCCAGGGCGTCGTACAGAACTGGATCGCCGACGCCCGGGTCACGGTGGAGCAGCTGCGGCTGCTGGTGCTGAAGACGGCCTGGCTGATGGACACGGTCGGGAACCGGGGCGCGCACACCGAGATCCAGGCCATCAAGATCGCGACCCCGCGGGCGGTGGTGGGGATCCTGGACCAGGCGGTGCAGCTGCACGGCGCGGGCGGGGTGAGCCAGGACTTCCCGCTGGCCGAGCTGTGGGCGGCGGCGCGGACGCTGCGGCTGGCCGACGGCCCGGACGAGGTGCACCAGCGGTCGCTGGCGCGGCGGGAACTGAAGCGGCACCAGTAGCCTCCGGCGGGCTGCTCAGGGCCTGTCTTTCGGATCAGGCCGGCCCAGGCCGGGCCGCGCCTGATCCGAAGGACAGGCCCTGAGCGGTCCTCGTGACGCCGACCCGGGTTGATTATCAAACGGGTCGACCCGTATAGTAAATCGGTATGAGCTCCTCTCCGTCCTCCAGGGGACGTCCCAGGGATCCCCGCTCGCACGAGGCGATCCTCAGCGCCGCCACCGAGCTGGTGATCGAGGTCGGCTACGCCGCGACATCGATCGGGGCGGTGGCTGCCCGTGCCGGTGTCGGCAAGGACACGGTCTACCGGCGGTGGCGGGGCAAGCCGGAGTTGGTCTTCGAGGCCGTGTTCACGACCACCGACCATGCTCCGGTCCCCGACACCGGAACGCTGACCGGGGACCTGACCGCACTGCTGCGGGGCCTGGTCGACGAGTTCAACGCACCGGCCGCCGCGGCGGCGCTCCCGGGGCTGCTCGCCGACTTCGCCGCCGATCCGGTGCTGAAGGCGCGCATCCGCAGCGACTTCCTGGCCCCCTCGAAGGAGCGGCTGCTGATCGTCTTCGAGCGTGCCGTGGCGCGCGGGGAGATCGCGGCCGGCACACCCGTGGATCTGGTTCTGGACACGCTGGCAGGAGCCGTGTTCTTCCACGTCGGTCTGATCGGGGAACACCCCGACCGTCAGCTGGCCGACCGGCTGGCTGCTGTCATAGCCAAAGGAATCGAGATCCGATGAACGGCTGGCTTCTCGCAGCAGGCATCACCGCGTCCGGTGTGGCCGCAGCCCATGTCGTCGGCGGGCACCGGGATGTGGTGCGCCCGCTGCTGTCCTGCGGACTCGCAGACGAACCCAAGCGCGTCCTTCATGCCGTGTGGCACATGGTGAGCGTCGACCTGGTGCTCTCCGCAGCCGCCCTGATCTACCTCGCGCTCGCGGACGATACGTCAGCGACCGGCCTGATGGCGTGGTTCGTGGCTGCGCACTTCGTGGCGTACTCAGTCGCCTTCCTGGTCGTCACGCTGTCGGTCGGCTGGCCGAAGCCACTGCTCCGGCTGCCGCAGTGGATTCTCCTCCTGCCGGTCGCGGTCCTGACAGCGGCGGGTGCCGCGTAGCGGCAGCCCCTCAATGGATCAGCGGCAAACTTCACCCAAAGCCGCTCAGCTCGCGGTGACGCGGCCCGCCGCCGCGTCGATGACCTCGTCCAGCACCTCCCGGGAGCGGACGAGGTCACCGATCATCCGGTCGATCCGCTCCCGCTCGGCGGTGAGTTCGGCCACCAGCGCGGGGGTGGCGCGGCCCGAGGGGCCGCCGTCCTCGTCCCGCATGCAGGGCAGGATCCGCGCGATCTTCGAGCTGTTCAGACCCGCCGCGTAGAGCTCCTGGATGCGGATGACGCGGTCGACGGCCCGCTCGGAGAAGTCGCGGTGGCCGCCGGGCGTCCGGTCGGAGGCCAGCAGGCCCTGTGCCTCGTAATAGCGCAGCGAACGCTCACCGACACCGGTGCGCGCCGACAGTTCTCCGATCCGCATGCCCCACCTCGACTCTTGATCTTGTATCTCTCGAGCTCTTGAATCTGACATCAATGTCAGGTTTTACGGTACCGGCATGACGCAGACACCGCAGGTTTCCGCCGCATCCCGACTCTTCGAATCCACCCGCCTCGGCGGCCTGGAGCTCCCCAGCCGCCTGGTGATGGCGCCGCTGACGCGCAACCGCGCCGGGGTCGACGGCGTCCCGGGCGAGCTCATGGCCACGTACTACGCACAACGCGCCTCGGCCGGTCTGATCATCGCCGAGGCCACCACTCCGAACGCCGCCGGGCAGACCTACCCGCACATCCCCGGCATCCACACTCCGGCCCAGGTCGCCGGGTGGCGCCGGGTCACCGAGGCGGTGCGCGAAGCCGGCGGGCGGATGTTCCTCCAGCTCCAGCACGGCGGACGGGTCGGCCACCCCGACACCAGCGGGCACGTCCCGCTCGCCCCCTCCGCCGTACGGTTCCCCGAGCCGCTTCAGACCCCCCAGGGGCTCCAGGAGGCCGTCCCGCCGCGGGAGATGACGCCCGGCGACATCAGGTCCACGATCGCGGACTTCGCGAGCGCCGCCCGGGGCGCCGTGGAGGCGGGCTTCGCCGGGGTGGAGGTGCACGCCGCGAACGGCCATCTGCTCCACCAGTTCCTCTCGCGGAACACCAACCGGCGCACCGACGAGTGGGGCGGTTCCGTGGACGGGCGCATCCGCTTCACCGTCGAGGTGGTGCGGGCCGTCGCCGAGGCCATCGGGCCGGAGCGGGTCGGCGTACGGATCTCGCCCGGACTGAACGTGAACGGCATCGAGGAGGGCGACACCGAGGAGATCTACCCGGCGTTGATCAAGGCGCTGGCGGACCTCGGCCCGGTCTATCTGCACCAGGTCCACGCCGACCGGGACCCGGCCCTCTTCACGGAGATCCGCAAGGCCTGGCCCGGCACGCTGATCGCCAACCCCGCGCTCTCGCACGAGGAGGTCGCGGCCGACGGCGGCAAGCGGCGGGGCGAGCTCCTGCTGGCCGAGGGTGCCGATCTGGTCGCGCTGGGCAGGGGCTTCCTGGCCAACCCGGATTTCGTGGAACGGCTGCGCACGGACGCGCCGCTCAACGAGATCCGCCCCGAGTTCCTGATGCACGTGCACGGGGCGGAGGGCTACACCGACTATCCGGCCCTCGGCCCGGACCGGACCGGCCGGGACCGGACCTAGGGCGTGTCTTTTGGATCAGGCCGGATCAGCCCGCGGCGTCCGGTGCCGTGCATCGCAAGGCGGAGGAGGGAGGCGACGCGGAGCGTCGGCGACCGACGACAACGCGACGAGGTGCGGCACCGGACGCCGCGGGCCCGGCCTGATCCAAAAGACACGCCCTAGGGACGCAGCGCGCGCAGCAGCAGGTCGGCGAGGTGGTCGGCGACCTGCTGCGGCGTGAGCGGGCCGTCCGCCCGGTACCAGGTGGACAGGTGGTGCACGGAGCCGAAGTGGTAGTCGACCACCAGGTCGGCGGGGGTGGCGCTGGAGAACACCCCGGTGCGCTGGCCCTCCTCGATCAGGGCCCGGAAACGCTCGTGGTAGCGCCGGCGCTCGGCCCGCACCTGCTTGAACTTCTCCGGGCTGAGCTGGTGCATCGACCGGAAGAAGATCATCGCGTCGTCGAGGTTCTCGATGGTGGTGACGACCACGTCGGCGGCCGCCGCCCGCAGCCGCTCCTCTACGGGTGCGTCGGATCCGGCCACCGCGTCGAGCCGCTGCTGCTGGAGGCGCAGCATCCGCGCGTACACCTCGTGCAGCAGATCGTCCTTGGATCCGAAGTAGTGGTAGAGCGCACCCTTGGTGACCCCGGCCGCCTCGACGATCTCCTGGACCGAGGTGCGGTCGTAGCCGCGCTCGGCGAACAGCCTGGTGGCGACGGCCAGCAGCCGCTGCGGTACCGGGGCTTCGTGGGTGCCTTCGGGCTCCGTGGTCTTGGCCGCCATGGCGCTGGCCTTCCCTTCCTCGTTCCTGCCTGGTCATCGCGACCAGCTGTACGACCGTCCGACTGTATTCAGCCGCGGTCGCGCAGTTCCCGTCGCAGGATCTTGCCACTGGTCGTCTTCGGAAGGACAGGCAGGATCTCCACCTGGCGGGGGTATTTGTACGCGGCGAGGCGCGCGGCACAGTGGGCCGAGAGCTCCTCCGGTGCGGCCGAGGAGCCCGGACGCAGGCTCACGTACGCCTTGACGCTCTCCCCGCGGTACGGGTCGGGGACCCCGACCACGGCGGCTTCGCGGACGGCGGGGTGGGTGTGGAGCACGTCCTCGACCTCGCGCGGCCAGACCTTGAAACCGGAGGCGTTGATCATGTCCTTCTTGCGGTCGACGACGTAGAGCCAGCCGTCCGGGTCCATGAACCCGACGTCGCCCGTGCGCAGTTCGCCGTCCGGGAAGGCCGTGTCGGTCTCGGCCGGCAGGCCCCAGTAGCCGGGTACGACCTGGGGACCCCGGACGGCTATCTCTCCGGTCTCGCCGAAGGGGACCTCGGCGCCCTGCCCGTCGAGGATGCGGACGACGGTGTCGGCTCCCGGCAGGCCCACCGAGAGGGTGCCGGAGGCGGGGTCGACGGGGGCTTCGAGGTGCACGGGCACGGAGGCGGAGGCGGCGGTGGTCTCGGTGAGGCCGTAACCGTTGCGGAGGTAGAAGCCGAAGGCGGTGCGCAGGCGTGCGACGAGCGCGGGCGGGAGGGGGGCGCCGCCGGAGGAGACCACCTGGAAGGAGGCGAAGTGGTCCGGGGTGACGCCGGGGTGGGCGGCGAGGGCCATGAAGGCGGTGGCCGGGCCGACGGTGTAGGCGGGGCGGTGTTCGAGGAAGGCGTCGAGGACGACTCCGGCGTCGAAGCGGTGCGCGAGGGCCAGCGTCCCGGCGTTGGCGAAGCAGGCGGCGAGCTCGCAGACCATGCCGGTGATGTGGAAGAGGGGGGCGAGGGCGAAGTAGGTGGCGCCCTCGGGGAGGGGGTGGCCGGTGACCTGCCGGACGGCGTTGTGGGTGAGCGCGCCGTGCGGGTTCATCGCGCCCTTGGGGGCGCCGGTGGTGCCGGACGTGTAGCTGATCAGAGCGGTGTCGACGGCGGTGAGGCACGGGTCGTGCGGGGCGGGGTGGCCGCGGCGGGCCACGGTGAACAGGTCCAGCGCCGCCGGCGTCTCAGCCACCCCCGGCCCCGTCGGCGCTTGAGCAGATCCCAGCCCCGCCGGCGTTTGAGGCGCGGGGGGCTGGGGGCGGAGCCCCCGGGAACGGGGTTCGGGGCGGAGCCCCGGGTCGGTTGGAGCCGCGCCGGCGTCTGAGGCGGGAACGGGGGAAGGGCGGGTGGGGGACGGCTCCGCGCAGCGGGAACCGGCGGCGGGCGCGGGGAAGACCCGGGGGTCGTTCCGGGTCTGGAAGTCCTGGTCACGCGCGGTCAGGACGACCCGCACACCGGTCCCCCGCACCGCCTCGCGCAGGTACGCCTCCCACGCACCCCCCTCGCACACCAGCGCGCCCGCGCCCGAGTCGCGCAGGACGTGCCCGACCTCGCCGGACTTGTACATGGGGTTGAGCGGGACCACGACGGCCCCGGCCTTCCAGGCGGCGAGGACGGCGAGCACGAAGTGCGGGGTGTTCTGGAGCATGACCGCGACCCGGTCCCCGCGGCGGACGCCCCGCGCGGCGAGGTGGCCGGCGACGGAGTCGGAGAGCGCTTCGGCCTCGGCGTAGCCGATCCGTCCGTCGAAGTAGGCCAGCGCGGTGCGCTCGGGGGCCCGGGCGACGGCGGCGCGGAAGGCGTGCAGCACGGTGGCCGGCGGTGCGAGGGGCGCACGCTGGGCCGGGCTGAGCAGGCCGAGCCAGGGCTTGGCGGCGTACGAGGAGGTCACCTGGTCTCCCATTTCTGCTGGAGGTGGCTCATGTTGCTCAGCCAGCGGTCCGGCTCGGTGGCGCGGGCGACGAAGTAGTCGGCGACCTCGGGGTGCGGCAGGATCAAGAAACGGCCCTTCTCCATGCCGTCGAACAGCGCGTCCGCGACCGCTTCCGGCTCGATCGCGGTCGGCGCGAGGACGAGTTCGCCCGCCGTGCCCGCGGCGGTCAGCATGTCGGTGCGCACCCCCTGCGGGCAGATCGCGTGGACCTGGACGCCGCGGTGGCGGTAGGTCAGCGAGAGCCATTCGGCGAAGGCGAGCGCGCCGTGCTTGGTGACACTGTACGGGGCCGCTCCGATCATGGTCAGCAGCCCGGCGGCGGAGACGGTGGACACGAACCGGCCGCTGCCCCGCTCCAGCCAGTCGGGCAGCAGCAGCCGGGCGGCGCGGACGTGGGCCATGACGTTGGTGTCCCAGGCCGCTTCCCAGACGGCCTCCTCGGCGAACGCGTCGCCGCCCGAGGCGAGGCCCGCGTTGGCGCAGTAGATGTCGACCGTGCCGCCGAGGACCCCACGGGCCTCGGCCACGATCGCCGACGCGTCCCCCGCCAGCGGGATCGCCCGGGGCCCGATCGCGGCCGCCACCGCGGCGGCCTTGGCCGGGTCGAGGTCGTTGACCACCACCGTGGCGCCCTCGGCCGCGAAGCGGTGGGCGAGGGCGGCGCCGATGCCGCCGCCCGCTCCGGTGACGACGACTCGCTGGTCCTGGTACGCGCTCACGGGGATCACCTCTCGTGGGGCCGGGTGCTGGTGCTGACTGCCCGGTGTGGATTGCCGGATGCCGGATGCCGGATGCGGGGTGCGGGGTGCCTGATGCGGGGTGCTGGATTCCGGACATCGAGCAGACTAACCAGTCGGTATGTTCGGGCGGAAGGGGTGCGACTCGTAGCGTGACCGGATGACGCTGTCGCGACGCGGGGTGCTGGGACTGGCGGGGGCCATGGGTGCGCTGGGGACGGTGGGAGCCGCCGGGCCGGGCCCCGCGACCGTGGCGGGCGCGCCGCGGGACGGCCGGGTGCGGACCGGTTTCGAGCGGCTCGCCGCGGACGGGTACGCCGTACTGGCCGGCCAGAAGGTCGGGGTGGTCACCAACCCCACCGGGATCACGGCCGACGCCCGGCACCTGGTCGACGTACTGCACGCGGACGGACGGGTGGACCTCGTCGCGGTGTTCGGACCCGAGCACGGGTTCCGCGGGACGGCGCAGGCGGGCGATTCGGAGGGAGCCGGGCGCGATCCGGCGACCGGGCTGCCGGTGTACGACACCTACGACAAGAGCGGGCAGCGGCTCGCGGACGTGTTCACGGCGGCCGGGGTCGACACCGTCGTCTTCGACATCCAGGACGTCGGGGCCCGCTTCTACACCTACATCTGGACCCTCTACGACTGCATGCGCGCCGCCGCGCTCGCCGGCAAGGGGGTGGTGGTGCTGGACCGGCCGAATCCGGTGGGCGGCCGACGGGCCGCCGGGCCCGTGCTGCAGCGGCCGTACGCGAGCTTCGTGGGCCGGGAGCCGGTCGCGCTCGCGCACGGGATGACGGCGGCCGAACTGGCCCTGCTCTTCAACGGGGAGTTCCTGACTGACAATCCGGTCAGGCTGCGGACGGTGCCGATGTCCGGGTGGCGGCGGGAGTCGTTCTTCGGGGAGACCGGGCTGCCCTGGGTGCCGCCGAGCCCGAACATGCCGACTCCGGACACGGCCCTCGCGTACGCCGGCACCTGCCTGTTCGAGGGGACGAACCTCTCCGAGGGGCGCGGGACGACCACCCCCTTCGAGGTGGTGGGCGCGGAGGGGATCGACCGGCGCTGGGCGCGGGCGGCGAACGCGCTGGAGCTGCCCGGGGTGTGGTTCCGGGAGGCGTACTTCACGCCGACCTTCTCCAAGCACGTGGGGAAGGTGTGCGGCGGGGTCCGGTTGATCGTGCACGACAGGGAGGCCTTCGACCCGGTGCGGGCCGGGATCGGACTGCTGGTCACCGCCCGGCGGTCGTGGAGCGGCTTCGCCTGGCGGGCGGACCACTGGATCGACCGGCTGACCGGCTCGGACCGGGTCCGGACGATGGTGGACGCGGGGGCCGGTGTGGAGGAGATCGCGGGCGACTGGGCGGCGGGGCTGGCGCGGTTCGAGGCGGTGCGCGCGGAGTACCTGCTCTACGGGTGAGCCGACCGCGTCAGGGGGCTGGCCGGATGTGCGCGGCAGCAGGATGCTGCCAGTGCTGCGGCTGGAGGTACGGCGTGGAGGGGGACGTCATGACGGAAATCGGTGGCGGGGCCGGGACGAGGGCCGGGATGCCGGCCGGGATGGCGGCCGGCATCGGGAGCGCGACGGCGGCCGGGATCGGGGTCGGGCCGTACGCGGAGCTGACCTTCGACTCCGAAGGGGACGTCGACCGGGCCACGCAAGGGGTGGTGGCCCGGATGGAGGCCACGGACATCCTGGTCTTCGCGCACGGCTGGAACAGCGACCGGTCCACGGCGACCCGGCTCTACGACCGCTTCTTCGCCCCCTTCCCGCGGCTGGTCGGGCCGGGGGTACGCCTGGGCTACGTGGGTGTCGTATGGCCCTCGATGCGTTTCTCCGACGAGCCGATACCCGACTTCGACGCGCCCGGCGCCCTCGCGGGACCCGGCTTCGGTACGGCGCTGGACCCCGTCACCCGGCAGGCGCTCGGGGAGTTCTGGCCGGGGCGGCAGGCGGAGCTGGACCGTATGGCGGAACTACTGGAGGAGCGGCCGGACTCGGCGGTCGCCTTCATCGAGTTCGGCGCCCTCGTACGGGAGCTGGCGGAGGTGGACGCGGTGGCCACGGCGGCCGCCCCGGCGGTTCCCGCGATCTTCACGGACGACGTGCTGGAGGTCTGCCGGACCCTCGCCCACGCCCTGGTCGAGGCGGGCGCGCCGGCCGGGAGCGCCGACGGGCCGGGCCTCGCGCCCGGCAGCGGGCTGCGCGGACTGTGGGGCGGCGCCAAGGAACTGCTCCGACAGGCGACGTACTACAAGATGAAGAAGCGGGCGGGCGTGGTCGGCGAGCGCGGACTCGGCCCGGTACTGGCAGAGCTCGCCGGCGGCCGCCCGGCCCTGCGATTCCATCTGATCGGCCACAGCTTCGGGGCGCGGGTGGTGTCCTTCTCGCTGCGCGCGGTGCCGGCCGGGGCCCGGTACGTGAAGTCCGTGACCCTGCTCCAGGGCGCCTTCTCCCACTACGCCTTCACCGACCGGCTGCCGCACGACCAGGGCAACGGCGGCGCCCTGCGCGGCCTCCACGGCAGGGTCGACGGACCGGTGGTGGCCTGCCACTCCCCGCACGACTCGGCGCTCAAGGTGTTCTATCCACTGGCCTCCCGGATGGCAGGCGATTCGGCCGGTCTGCTGGGCTTCGACGAGCGCTGGGGCGCGATCGGGCACGACGGGGTGCAGGCGGTGCCGGGCGCGCCGCGGATGAGCCTCGACGCGGCCCTGCGCGAGGGGGTGCCCGCGGCCGGTTGCGTCAGTGTGGACACGGGCTCCGTGGTGCGGCGCGGCGGCGCCCCCTCGGGGGCGCACAGCGACATCTGCCACGAGGAGCTGGCCCGACTGGTGGTTGGCGCGGGGCGCATGGGGCGCTGACTTCCGGCCACGTGCCACCCGCACGCCTCGACCGCCCCCGCATGCGCCCACCCCCGGCCGGGCATGTTGGGCACATCGGCGGAGGTGATGGTGGGATGGCGGGATTCCGGAGTCTGGCCTACCAGGTGCGCGACGCACGCAATGACCGGGCCCTGCGGCGCCATTCGCTGCGCCGCTGCCTGGAGCGGTTCGCGCCGTACGGGCACCGGGCCACGTGGTGGCACCTGTGCGACCGGCACGGGATCGGCCCCGAGGACCGGGCGGCCGATCCGCTGCGGCTGGTCGCCGCGCTGGAGGAGCTGGAGGACGCGCGGGCGGTCTGGCTGGAGTACGAGCGCCAGTTCGCGGAACGGCGCCGGCGGGAGAAGCACCACGGGCTGCGCCGGCCGGAGTGGGCGTGGGGCGGGAGTGGGGACGCGGTGGTGCGGTGCGCGGATCCGGGGGTGCGGCCGGAGGGGGCGCTGGGCGAGGTGCTGCGGCGGCTGGTGCGGGCACTGGAGTCGGAGCCGGGGACCGCGTGCCCGGTCTGCGGGGAGCAGGAGCTGCGCTGGCCGACGGTGGCCGCGGCGCCGAACCGCGTTTCGACCGGCCCCGGTCGCCGCCCCGGTCGCAGCCCCGGCCAGAACGCTGGCCAGAGCCCTGGTCAGAGCAGCCCTGGTCAGAGCCCCGGGCACGGCCCGTGGGAGGGGGCGTGGGCCTGGGACGGGCCGGTGTGCGCGGGTTGCGGGATCGTGGTGCCGAGACCGGCGCTGGCGGACACTCCCTCGGCGGGGGCGGCGTGAGCCCTCCGCTGCCGGTGTCGCTGAACGGCTCCCGGAGCGCCGCCGACGGCCCGGCCGTGCCGATGTCGCCGGAGGACCTGGCGGAGGCGGCGGCGCGGGCGGTCGCCGCCGGCGCCGGGGAGGTACTGGTGCACCCGCGCACCCCGTGCGGGCGGGAGAGCCTCTCGCCCCGGGTGGTCGGGCCGGCGCTGGAGGCGCTGCGCGGTACGGGGGTCGGCGTACCGCTCTCGGTGTGCGCGAGCATCGGGGCCGAGCCCGATCCCGCGGGGCGGCTGGAGCGGGTGCGGTCGTGGACGGTGCTGCCGGACCGGGCGGTGGTGGACTTCGCGGAGCCGGGGGCCGGGGAGCTGGCGCAGGCCCTGCTGGCCCGGGGGATCGCGGTGGACGCGGTGGTCGCGCTGGGCGGACCGGCCGGGCCGGAGCCGATGGAGCGGTTCCTGGCCTGGCCGGTGCGCGAGCCCGCACGGGTCCGGCTCGCGGCCGAGCTCGCGTCGGCCGATCCGGCTCTGATGGCCGGGCTGCGCTGGCTGCCGCCGGTCGCGGTGCTGCTGTACGGGCGGGAGGCGGCCGCCTGGCCGGTGCTGCGGCTGGCCGCACGGTGCGCCGTGGGCACACGGACCGGCGTAGGAGACGTGCTGCACCTGCCGGACGGGCGGCCGGCGCGCTCGAATGCCGAGCTGGTGACGGCGGCCCTGGAGCAGTTTCGCCCTACAGGCGCGAACCGGTGAGCCGTTCACCGAAGGCGTCGTCCGGGTTGGACAGTGCGCAGGTTTCCAGCGAGAGGCAGCCGCAGCCGATGCAGTCGGTCAAGTGGTCGCGCAGGCGGCCGAGTCGGGTGATCCGCTGGTCGAGCTCGGCGCGCCAGGCCTCGGAGAGGCGGGCCCAGTCCTCGCGGTTGGGGGTGCGCTCCTCGGGGAGCTGGGCCAGCGCATCGCGGATGCTGGCCAGGGGGATACCGACGCGCTGGGCGGCGCGTACGAAGGCCACTCTGCGCAGCGCGTCGCGGGTGTAGCGGCGCTGATTGCCGGAGGTGCGGCGGCTGCTGATCAGCCCCTTGGCCTCGTAGAAGTGGAGCGCCGAGACGGCCGCGCCGCTGCGGGCGGACAGCTGGCCGACGGTGAGCTCGTGGATGTTCTCGGGAATCTGCGGCACCCGGCCGAGGGTAGTCGGAGGTCCGTTGACATACACATACGGTCCCAGCATGCTGAGCAAGCGCTTATTCGCCCGCGTCGCATCGCCATTTGCCAGTCGCCGTTTGTCAATCGCCGTTTGCCAGTCGCCGTTTGTCAGTTGTCAGTGAGAAGGCAGGAGCAGGGCATGGCCGAGCCGAGGATCTTCACGTCCGCCGAGGAACTGCACGCCGGGATCGGCGAGCCGCTCGGTCCCAGTGAGTGGCTGGAGGTGGACCAGAAGCGGATCGACCTCTTCGCGGACGCCACCGGCGATCACCAGTGGATCCACGTGGACCCGGAGCGGGCGGCCTCCGGACCCTTCGGTTCCACCATCGCGCACGGCTATCTGACGCTGTCCCTGCTGCCCAGCCTGGTACCGCAGATCATGCGGGTCGAGGGCATGCGGATGGGCCTCAACTACGGGGCGAACAAGGTGCGTTTCCCCGCGCCGGTACCGGTCGGCTCGCGGCTGCGCTCCACGGCCGTGATCACGGAGGTCGCGGAGGCGGGCGGCGGCGTACAGGTCACGGCCACCGTCACGATCGAGCGCGAGGGCGGCGACAAGCCGGTGTGCGTGGCGGAATCGGTGTCCCGCTACTACTTCTGAGGGCGCGGCCGCGCGGCCACCATGCGGAGCACGAGGTCGGCGTAGAGCGCGCCGACCTCGTCGGGCGTGCGCTGCCCGCCCACGTTGAACCAGCGAGCCACGTCGATGCACAGCGACAGCACGGCGAGGGTGGTGCCCGGCACGTCGGGGACGTCGAACTCCCCCGCCGCGACCCCGTCGACGAGGATGCGGCGCACGGCGGCATCGCTCTGCCGGCGCAGCGCCACGATCTCGGAGCGGTGTTCCGGAGCGAGAGCGTCGAGCTCGTACTGGACCACGCGCGCGGTGGTGTGGTGCGCCGCGTGCCACAGCACGAAGGACCGTACGGCGGCATCGAGCCGATCGGCGGCGCAGCCGGGACCCTCGGACGCCGTGGTCAGGATCTCCAGCGCCTTGTCGTGGCCGATCCGGCTGATGCGGTGGAGCAGCTCTTCCTTGGTCTTGTAGTGGATGTAGAGCGCGGCCGGGCTCATGCCGGCACGGCTCGCGATGTCACGTGTGGTGGTGGCGTGGTACCCGCGCTCGGCGAAGGCCTCGACGGCGGCGACGAGCAGCCGCCGCGCGGCGTCGGGGGTGACCTCCGACCACGGCTGGTAGCCGCCGGTCTCCACCGCGCTGTCCATCTCTCGCTCACCCTCTTCGCCTTGCAGGAATGAACACCTTACCGGAGGGTGAGCAAGCGCTTAGCGGAGATCGTCCGTCCGATTGACGGCCGCCGCGCTCAGAACGCGGAGACTCCGGTGCGGGCGCGGCCGATGAGCAGCTTCTGGATCTGGCTGGTGCCCTCGTACAGGGTCATCACGCGGGCGTCGCGCAGCAGCCTGCCCGCCGGGTACTCGTCGATGTAGCCGTAACCGCCGTGCACCTGGAGGGCGTTGCTCGCGGCGCGCACGGCGGCCTCGGAGGCGAAGAGCTTGGCGGTGGAGGACTCGGTGGCGAAGGGCAGACCGCGGTCGATGAGGTCCGCGACCCGCCAGGTCAGCAGCCGGGCCGCGTCCACGTCGACGGAGATGTCGGCGATGAGCTCCTGGACCAGCTGGTGCTGGGCTATCGGCTTGCCGAACTGCTCGCGCTGGGCGGCGTACGAGACGGCCGCGTCCAGCGCCGCCTGCGCGATGCCCACGCAGCCGGCGGCGACCGACATCCGGCCCTTGGCGAGGGCGGACATGGCGACCGAGAAGCCCTTGCCCTCGGGGCCGAGCATCGCGGAGGCGGGCACGCGGACGCCGTCGAGGGTGATCTCGGCGGTGGCCTGGCCGCGCAGGCCGAGCTTGCCGTGGATCTCGCGGCGGGTCAGGCCCGGGGTGTCGGTGGGGACGAGGAAGGCGGAGACCCCGCGGTGGCCGGGCTCGCCGCCGGTGCGGGCGAAGAGGAGCACCACGTCGGCCCAGGTGCCGTTGGTGATGAACATCTTGCTGCCGTCGAGGACGTACGAGTCCCCCTCGCGCACGGCTCGGGTGGTGAGGTTGCCGGCGTCGGAGCCGGTGCCGGATTCGGTCAGTCCGAAGCAGCCGAGCGCGTCGCCGGAGCACAGGCGGGGCAGCCAGGCGCGCTTCTGCTCCTCGGTCCCCCACGCGGCGATGGTCTTGGCGACGAGGCCGAGGGAGACGGAGACGATCCCGCGCACGGCGGAGTCGCCGCGTCCGAGCTCCTCGGTGACCAGCACGTAGGCGAGGTGGTCACCGCCGGAGCCGCCGTACTCCTCGGGAACGGTCAGACCGAGGAAGCCCAGGGCGCCCAGCTTCTTCACGACGGCCCGGTCCACGCTCTCGGCGCGGTCCCACTCGGCGGCGTACGGGGCCACCTCGCGCTCGGTGAACTCGCGCGCGAGCCGGCGTACGGCGGCCTGCTCCTCGCTCAGCTCCAGGTTCACGGGGCACCTCCGGGCACCTCGTCCGGGGCTTTAACTAGCACCGGTAGTTTATGGCGGGCAGGCCCTACTATGTGGCGCATGGCCAGACCGCGCAAGCCCCTCCTCAGCAGAGCCCGGATCGTCGAGGCGGCGGGCGCGCTGGTGGACGCGGAGGGGCTGGAGGCGGTGTCGACGCGTCGGCTGGCGGCCGCGCTCGGCGTCAGCGGGCCCTCGCTCTACAACCACTTCCGGACCAAGGACGAGATCCTGGAGGCGGTCGCGGACGCGGTGAGCGCGCGAGTCGACTTGTCGATGTTCGAAGGGGCCGGTCAGGACTGGCAGGGCGCCCTGCACGCGTGGGCGCACTCGTACCGGGACGCCCTGTCCGACCATCCGAACATCGTCCCGGTGCTGGCGCGCGGGCCGGGCCGCCGCCCGGCCGGGCTGCGGCTGGCGGACGCGGTGTTCGGCGCGATGACGGCGGCCGGCTGGCCGCCGGCGCAGGCGACCCGGATCGGCGCGCTGATGCGGTACTTCATCCTGGGCTCGGCGGTCGCCTCGTTCGCCCGGGGTTTCGTGGACGACCGCACGGCATACGACCCGGCGGACTACCCCCACCTGGGGCAGGCCCACCTGCTGGCCGAGCGGCAGCGCGAGGTGGACGAGGGCGCCTTCGAGACGGGCCTGGCGGCGCTGCTGGACGGGCTGGCCCTCCAGTACGCGGCGTTGAAGGAGACCATGTAACGCCCGGGGACACCGACTAGCCCAGGAGCAGGCGCCGGAGGCACCCGCCCTGCTCCTGTGCGGCCTCCCGGGCTGACCGGGCTGACCGGGCTGACCGGGCTGACCGGGCTGCCTGAACTGCCTGAACTGCCCGAACTGCCCGAACTGCCCGGACACCATGCTGTCCGGGGCTGCTCGGCGGCGGTACGGCTAGAAGACGACGAGGGAGCGACCGCCCTTGCCCGCGAGCATCGCGTCGAAGGCCGCCGGTATGCCGTCGAGGGTGATGCGGTCGGTGACCAGGGCCCCGAGGTCGAGGCGGCCCGCGCGGACGTGCTCGGCGATCACCGGGAGGTCGACCGCGGGGTCGCTGTTGCCGTAGACGCAGCCGGTGAGGGTGCGGGCGAAGTGGAAGATCTCCAGGGCGTGGAAGGTGACCTGCTGCTCCTTGCCGCCGATGCCGACGACCGTGGTGCGGCCGCCGCGGCGGGTGGACTCCCAGGCTCCGCGGATGGTCTCCGCCCGGCCGACGCACTCGATGGCGACGTCCGCGCCCTGCCCGCCGGTGAGCGAGCGGATCTGCTTCGCGGTGGTGTCGGAGGCGAGCACGAACTCGGTGGCCCCGGCCGCGCGGGCCAGTTCCTCCTTGGCCGGGGACACGTCGACGGCGATGACCGGGCCCGCCTGCGCGATCCGGGCCGCCTGGAGGGCCGACAGACCGACCCCGCCGACGCCGAACACGGCCACCGATTCGCCGGGGCGGACCTGGGCGCTGTGGTGGACGGCGCCGTAGCCGGTAAGGACGGCGCAGCCGAGCAGGGCGGCCTCGGCGAGCGGGATGCCGGCGGGCGCGGGTAGCACGCAGTTGGCCGCGACGACGGTCTCCTCGGCGAAGGCGGCCACGTTCAGCCCCGGGTGCAGCTCCACGCCCTGCGCGTCGTGGGCGTAGACGGCCCCGACCCCGGAGAGCGCCGAGGCACACAGCCAGACCTCGCCGATGGTGCAGTGGCGGCACTGCCCGCAGGACGGGGCCCAGTTGAGCACCACTCCGTCGCCGGGGGCGACGTGGGTGACACCTTCCCCGACGGCGAGGACCGTGCCCGCGCCCTCGTGGCCGAGGACGGCGGGCACGGGGACCCGCATGGTGCCGTTGGTGAGGGAGAGGTCGGAGTGGCAGACCCCGGCTGCGGTGAGCCGCACCCGGACCTGCCCGGGGCCGGGATCGGGCAGCACGATCTCCCGTATCTCCAGCGGGGCTCCGACGGCGGGCAGGATGGCGGCGCGGACCATGGTCGTCGTCTCGTCTTTCCGGTGCAGAGGGCTGAGGACGCGGGGAGAACGGGCGGGCTGCGGGATCAGAACTGCAGGGACTTGGTCTGGAGGTACTCCGCCAGGCCGTGCGGGCCCAGCTCACGGCCGACACCCGACTGCTTGTAGCCGCCGAAGGGCGCGAGCACGTTGAAGCGGCCGCCGTTGATGTCCACCTGCCCGGTGTCCATGCGGCGCGCGAAGGCCACGGCCGTCGCCTCGTCCTCGGCCCATACCGCGCCGCCCAGGCCGTAGACGGTGCCGTTGGCGATGCGCAGGGCCTCCTCCTCGTCCTCGTACGGGAGGATCGACAGCACCGGGCCGAAGATCTCCTCCTGGGCGATGGTCATGTCGGGGGTGACATCGGCGAACACGGTCGGTGCGACGAAGTACCCCTGCTCGTGCGGCGCGTCCGGACCACCCGCGACGAGGCGCGCTCCTTCCGCCACGCCCTTGGCGATGTAGCCGCGGACACGCTCGTGCTGCTTGGAGTTGACGACCGGGCCGACGCGGGTGCCCGGCTCACGCGGGTCGCCGGTGGGGAACTCGGCTACGGCGGCGGCCGCGAGCGAGACGGCCTCCTCGTACCGGTCCCGGTGGACGAGCATCCGGGTGAGCGCGTTACAGCTCTGGCCGGTGTTGTTCATGACGTGGCCCACGCCTGCCGCGACGGCCTTGGCCAGGTCGGCTCCGGGCAGGATGACATTGGCCGATTTGCCGCCCAGCTCGAGGGCGACCCGCTTGACGGCGGCGCCGGCGGTGGCGCCGATCTGCTTGCCGACGGCGGTCGAGCCGGTGAAGGAGACGAGGTCGACTCCCTCGTGCGCGGCCAAGGCCTGCCCGGCGACCGGGCCGGTACCGGTCACCAGGTTGAAGACTCCGGCCGGGATGCCCGCCTCGTGCACGGCTTCGGCGAAGAGCTGCGCGGTCAGCGGGGTGTCCTCGGCCGGCTTGAGGACGAGGGTGCAGCCGGCGGCGAGAGCGGGCGCCACCTTTGCAACGACCTGGTGCAGCGGATAGTTCCACGGCGTGATGGCGCCGACCACACCGATCGGCTCCATCAGCACGGTGGAGTTCCCGATCCGCTCCTCGAAGGCGTACGAGGACGCGAGATCCGCGTAGGAGGAGGCCACCGCGATCGGCGACCCGACGTGGACCATCGTCGAGAAGCCGAGCGGGGAGCCGAGTTCGGCGGTGATGGTGTCGGCGATCTCGGCCTTGCGGGCCTGGAGTACGTCGCGGAGCGCGCGGATCAGGTGGGCCCGCTCGGCCGGAGGCGTGGCCGCCCAGCCGGGGAAGGCCGCGCGGGCCGCGCGTACGGCCGCGTCGACGTCCTCGCCGGTCCCGGCCGGGACCTGGGCGATGACCTGCTCGTCGGCCGGATTCACGACCTCGATCCGGTCGCGTCCGACGGCGGGCCGCCACTCGCCGTCGATGTACATCCCGTCGTGGGCCTTCATGGCAATTCCTCCCGAGCACGCACGAGCGCGTAGGTCCGACCTCGCGAACACCCTACAAACTAGCGTCGGTAGTTTTTGGTGGCCAGGGGGCGGCCCGGATCAGATGATGCCGAAAAGCATCCCTGCCGCGAGGACGACGAGAGAGGTCAGCGCCGCCCATTTCACGGTGAAACGGGTGTGGTCGCCGAACTCGACCTTGGCCATGCCGACCAGAACGTAGACGGCCGGAACCAGTGGGCTCGACATGTGCAGCGCCTGGCCGACGAGGGAGGCGCGGGCGATCTCGAGCGGGGAGACCCCGTGGGCGGCGCCGGCCTCGGCCAGGACGGGCAGGACGCCGAAGTAGAAGCCGTCGTTGGACATGAAGTAGGTGAGCGGGAGGCTGAGCAGGCCGGTGACGAGGGCCATGTGCGGGCCCATGCCCTCGGGGATGGCGCCGACGAGCCAATCGGCCATGTGCTTGACCATGCCGGTGCCGGTGAGGACACCGGTGAAGACGGCGGCGGCGAAGACCATGCCGGCGACGTTCAGGACGTTGTCGGCGTGGGCGGCGATCCGGGCCTTCTGGTCGGGCATGTGCGGGAAGTTCACGGTGAGGGCAAGGGCGGCGCCGAGCAGGAACAGCACCGGGATGGGCAGCAGCTCCATGATCATCGCGGTGAGGAGCGCGATGGTGAGGCCGGCGTTGAACCAGTAGAGGCGCGGCCGCAGGGTGGGGCGGTCGGGGTCGAGGCCTTGGAAGCCGTCCTCGGGCGCCGGGGCGCCGTCGCTCCCCTGCGGGGCGGCGGCGGAGCTGCTGGCGGAGCTGCTGGCGGAGGAGCTGCTGACGGATCCGGAGCCGGTGGCCACGGTCGGGCCGGCGCCCACGGCGTCGTCGGCGGCGGCCGAGCCGGGGGTCGCCGGGACCAGGGTCTCCTCCGCGGCCTCCGGCTCCGCCTGGCCGGGCAGGACCAGCATGCCGACCCGGCGGCGCTCCTTGACGCCGAGGACGTACGCCAGGATGAACACGCAGAGCAGGCCCACCGCGAGGGCCGGGATCATCGGGACGAAGATGTCTGCGGCGTCGAGCTTGAGCGCGGTGGCGGCGCGGGCCGTGGGACCGCCCCAGGGCAGGGTGTTCATGACGCCATTGGCCGTGGCCGCGACCCCCGTCATGACCACCAGGCTCAGGCCCAGCCGCTTGTACAGCGGATACATGGCCGACACGGTGATCATGAAGGTGGTCGATCCGTCACCGTCGAGCGAGACGATCGCGGCGAGGACGGCGGTGCCGACCACCACCCGCATCGGGTCCGCCTTGCAGAAGCGCAGGATGCCGCGCACGATCGGGTCGAAGAGGCCGACGTCGATCATCACGCCGAAGTAGACGATGGCGAACATCAGCATGGCGGCGGTCGGTGCGAGCTTGCCGACGCCTTCGATGACGTAGTCGCCGAGGTGCGCGCCCTTCCCTGCGAACACGCAGAAGAGTGCGGGGATGAGGACGAGCGCCGCGATGGGCGACATTTTCTTCATCATGATCAGGACCAGGAATGTCGCGATCATGGCGAAGCCGAGGAAGGTCAGCATGTGGGGAAGGTAGGTGCCGCCTCCCTGGGCCAACAAGACGTCTACGTGTGAGCAATACGAGCAAAACCCCAGCTCAGGGCAGGGGTGTCAGTTCGACGGGGAACCCGTTGAGGACCGCCGTGCCGGACAGCCGGTCGAGCCGGGTGCCGTCGAGCAGCTGGTTGACGTTGACGCCAGGCGCGGCGGAGGCCACTGAGAGCCGGGCCCCGGCGCGGTCGTGGCCCCAGCCGTGCGGAAGGCTCACCACCCCGGCGCGGACGGCGTCGGTGACCTCGACGGGCGCCTCCAGGCTTCCGCCGTCGGCGGTGACCCGGGCCCGCCCCCCGTCGGTGAGACCCAGCCGGTCGGCGTCCTGCGGGTGGACCTGGAGGGTGCAGCGGTTGGAACCTCCGGTGAGGGCCGGGACGTTGTGCAACCAGCTGTTGTTGGACCGCAGATGGCGGCGGCCCACGAGCACCAGGGTGGCGGGGCGGTCGGCGAGCGCCGCGCGCAGCCTGGGGAGCTCGGCCGCGATCGGGTCCGGGAGCAGCTCGATCCTGCCGCTGCGGGTCCTCAGCACGCCCGGGAGCCTGGGCCGCAGCGGGCCCAGGTCGATGCCGTGCGGGTGCGCGAGCAGCCGCTCCAGGCTGAGCTCCCCCTCGGCATCCGCGCCGAACCGGTCTCCGTACGGCCCCAGTCGGAGCATGAGGTCGAGGCGACGCTCGGGACCGCTCTCGCCGGTGAGGAAGCCGGCGAGGTGCGCCGGGTCCTGCCCGTGGAGCGGCGAGCGCGGGTCGGCGGTCTCCTTGGCCAGGGCGCCTTGGACGGCCAGCTCGTCGACGGCCTCCGGTCCGGCCGAGCCGTGCATGCCGGAGACGGCGAGGACGAGGCGCGCGTGGATTTCGCACTCGTCGAGACGGCCCGCTTCGAGGGGGACGGCGGCGCGGGTGTAGCGCGCCTGGTTGCGGATGGCGAAGCCGTTGAAGGCGAAGTCGTGGTGTGCGCTTTGCGCGGGCGGCGGCGGGGGCAGCACGACGTGGGCGTGGCGCGAGGTCTCGTTCAGGTACGGGTCGACCGAGATCATGAAGTCGAGGCCGGCCAGCGCCCGGTCGAGCCGGTCGCCGTCGGGTGCGGACAGGACCGGATTCGCGGCGATGCAGATCAGGGCACGGATCCGCCCCTCCCCCGGGGTCTCGATCTCCTCGGCCAGGGCGGCGGTGGGCAGTTCGCTCTTGACCTCGGGGTGCCCGCTGACCCGGCTGTGCCAGCGGCCGATGCCGAAGCCCTTGCCGGGCCCGGCGGGGCGGGGCCGCGGGCCGGCGGCCGGGAGCGGGAAGAGGACTCCGCCCGGCCGGTCGAGGTTGCCGGTGAGGATGTTCAGTACGTCGACCAGCCAGCTGGTCAGGGTGCCGTACTCGACGGTGCAGCTGCCGACCCGCCCGTAGACGGCGGCGGTGGGCGCGGCCGCGAGCTCGCGGGCGAGGGTGCGGATCTCGTCGGCCGGGAGGTCGCAGGCGGGTGCCACGGCCTCAGGAGTGAAACTCCCGAGCACGTCGGCGAGTTCCCCGAGTCCCTCGGTCCGTTCCTCCAGTTCGCCGGGGGCGGCGAGCTTCTCGGTGAGCAGGGTGTGCGCGAGGGCGGCGAGCAGCAGTGCGTCACTGCCGGGGCGCGGCGCGAGGTGGCGGTCGGCGAGCGCGGCGGTGCGGGTGCGGCGCGGGTCGACGACGACCAGGGTGCCGCCGCGGGCACGCAGGGCCTTGAGCCGGCCGGGGAAGTCGGGGGCGGTGCACAGGGAGCCGTTCGACTCGACCGGGTTGGCGCCCAGGAGCAGCAGGAAGTCGGTCCGGTCGAGATCGGGGACCGGAATGGCGAAGGGGTCGCCGAAGAGCAGCCCGCTGGACACGTGCTTGGGCATCTGGTCGAGCGTGCTCGCGGTGAACAGGTTGCGGGTGCCGAGGGCCTTGAGGAGCATCGGCGGGTAGAGGGCGCCGGCCATGGTGTGCGCGTTCGGGTTGCCGAGGACCACGCCGACCGACAGGGCCCCGTACTCCCGGACGAGCGCGGGAACGGCGGCCGCGATGGCGTCGTAGGCCTCCTCCCACGTGGCCTCCTGGAGCCGGCCGTCGCGGCGGACGAGGGGGCTCCGCAGCCGGTCGGGGTCGGCGTCGAGCTGGCCGAAGGCGGCGCCCTTGGGGCAGATGAAGCCCTTGCTGAAGACGTCCTCGCGGTCACCGCGGGCGCCGGTGACGGCGGTGCCCTCGATGGTGAGGGTCAGGCCGCAGGTGGCTTCGCAGAGGGGGCAGATGCGCAGGGCGGTGCGGGGCATGGGCCCTCCAGGGCGGCAGGCTGCGGCACGGACACGCGGGCACATTGAGCATACCGACCGGTAGGCACGGAGGGGAGAGCCGTACGGGACCGAGTACGGGCCGGGACCGAACGGGCCGGGAGGCAGGGCGGGCCGGAGGCAGGACAGGGCGGAGGCAGGGCGGGCCGGAGCGAGTGCGCGCCTGAGCGAGCTCGCCGGAGGGATTGCGGGCCGGGGCGGGGCTCAGTCCAGCACGCGGGCCAGATAGGCGTGCATCATCGCGCGCGTCTCGGCGACGATGTCCGGATCCCCGGCCGGGTCGGTCCTGAAGGCCAGTTGGATCAGCGCGTCGGTGGCCTCGACGGCAACGAGGACGGCGCGTTCGAGGGCGGCGTCGGGGATCAGGCCGAGGTGCCCGGAGAGCAGCTCGGTCAGACGGGCGGCGACCTGGCGGTTCGGGTCGACGTCCGGACCCTCGGCCGGCGGCGCCGGCACGCCGAAGTCGATGAGCGCGAAGCCGGGGACGCTCCGCTTCATCGCCAGGTACTCGTCCAGCACGGCGTCCACGACGGGCCGCCAGTGGGTGGCCGGGAGGTCGGCGAGCCGCTCCGCGATGCCGTCGGCGTAGCGGTCCAGATTGCGGTGCGCGAGGGCGATGGCCATGGCCCGCTTGTTGCCGAAGAAGCGGTAGACGGAGCCGATCGGCACGCCGGCGCGCAGCGCGACGGCACGGGTGCTGAGGTTCTCGTACCCGGTCTCGTCCAGGACCTCGGCGCAGGCGTCGAGGATCCGGGCGAGCCGGTCGGCGCTGCGTTGCTGGATCGGCGCACGGCGCAGGGAGGGGGCGGGAGGCACGGGGTCCATCATGCCGCTCCTCGCTTTCGGGTTCGCCAGGGGCCTCAGTTCAGCAGGAGGCTGAGCCCCCCGATGGTGTACGTGATCATCAGCGCGAGCAGCGGCAGTTGGCCGGCGACCGCCTTCGCGGGCGGGAAGAGGCGTACGGAGCGGTCGTGGGCCGCGACGACGCCGAGCACGTGACCGGTGACGACGGCGATGACCTGGAGGGCGGCGAGGGCCCCGGGACCCAGTGGTGGGACGGGTTCGGGGCCGTTGTCAGTGCCGAGTGCCATGCTGACTGTGCGTGGTCCTTCGACTACCAGGAGGGAGAAGTAGTGGGCGATGAGATAGCCGAGTGCGATCGGCACGAGTGAGTGCGCGAAGGCGGTCAGCGGGCCGGGGTGCGGGCCGCCGACGAGTCGGGTTGCCGCCGCGCAGAGGCAGTAGAGGGTGGCGACGAGGGCGATGGAACCGAGCAGTCCGAGTGTGGCCGCGGGGGTGCGGCCGAGGGGGGAGGTCTGTATGGCGTTGATCCACGAGGGGTTGTCGGAGAAGCCGTCGTAGGCGGTGGAGCCGAGCAGGACGCAGACGGTGGCGACGAGTCCGGGCCGCTCGGGTGTCGCGTCGAGTCCGTGGAAGGGGTTACGGAGGACCAGGCGGCCGTCGCTGCGACGGCCGAGGGGGGAGAGCCGGGCCAGGAGGGCGGAGTACACCTCGAAGGCGTCTCCGTCGTCGAACCAGCGCTCGCCGAAGCGGGCGGCGAGGAGCAGCTGGGCGGTGGCGTAGGCGGCGAGGGCGATCAGGAGGGTGGTGGTGGATGCAGGGTCAGGAGCGACGAGTTCGAGCCAGGTGAAGCCGAACAGGCCTGCGGCGGCGGGCCATTGCCCCAGTCGGGCGGGAAGGGGGCGGTCGGGCCCGCGGCGGCGCAGGGCCCGGGAGAACAGGCGGTGCAGGGTGCGGAGCGGGTTGAGCAGGCGCCAGACGGGGCCGAGGAGGAGGGAGGCGGGGACGAGTCCGACCCAGAGGAGGACGTAGACGGCGCCGGGAGCGGGGTTGTGTGCGGGGGCGTCGGGACCGAGGAGGAGGTGGAGCAGGACGGCAAGTGCGGCGGCGAGTCCCAGTCCGCGCAGGGTGGTGCGGGTGGCCGGCGCGTCGGCCACCCGCTGGAGGGCGGCGGGCAGGGCGAGCCCCGAGCGGTTGCCGCGGAAGCGGGAGGTGGACCAGAGCAGGCCGAGCGCGAGAAAGGAGACGAACAGCGCGGCGAAGGCACCGGCGAACGCGTAGAAGGGAGAGATGGGCAGGTCGTGTTGGGAGCCGATTCCGTGCGCGAGTGCGGTGAGCGGATCGGCCGGGTGAAGGACCACGCCCTGGCCGTGACCGCCACCGCCGGCGCCGGGGAGGAGGCCCGGCCCGACGGGGCTCACCACCGGCCCGCCGACGGCGCTGTCCTGCCGCCGGCTTGACCTGGCATTCCGGACTCGGGCCCGAGTCCGAGCGGCCGGGCCGGGGCGGCGGCCGGGGGCATGGACCGAAGTGCGGGCCGCCGGGGCGCGGCCGCCGGTGCGGGCGCGGGCGCCAGTGCGGGCGCGGGCGCCAGTGCGGGCGCGGGCGCCAGTGCGGGCGCGGGCGCCAGTGCGGGCGCGGCCACCGGTGAAGGGCCGGGCGCCGGTGAAAGGCCGGGCGCCGGTGAAGGGCCGGGCGCCGGTGAAGGCACGAGCACGGGCCCGGCCGCCGGTGCAGGCGCGGCCCCGGCCGCCAGTGCAGGCACGGGTGCGGGCGCGGGACGGGGATGGGTCATCGGACGAGGAGCTGGGTCAGGACGAGGCCGGACTCGTGGGTCTCGACTTCGAAGAGGCCCGTGCGGTCGGCCGTCAGGATCAGGGTGGCCTCCTGGCCTGCGGGCAGAGCGAGTTCCTTGTCGTAGCCGTGGACGTGCAGGGTGTCCGCGCGGTCGCTGGTGACGCGCAGGGCGACCCGCTCCCCGCGCCGCAGCTCGGTGCGGGCGGGGGCGGGGCTGACCTTGCCGTCCCGGACGGTGATGGTGACGGTCCGGTCGGCTTCGGGCGCCGCCGATGGCTGTGCCGGGGGTGGCGATGTGTCGCCGTGACTGTGGCCGCCGGGCGCGGCCGGGGCGGTGGCGGTGAGCTGGGCCGTGCCCTCGACCGGTTTGCCGGACACCGCCCAGGCGGTGTGGTCGTCCGCGTAGAGGCGGACGGTCAGGGTGTGCGCGCCCTCGGGGACCTGGGCGGCGGACAGGTGGAACCAGGGGCCGTACAGCCGGGCCAGCTTGCGGCCGTCGAGCTCCAGGTGCGCGTGGCCGGCGCCCGGGAGCGCCGCGCCGCCGGTGCTGTCGGGGGTGAAGCGGAAGTTGTTCACCGTCAGCTGGAGGTTCCAGCCGTCCTCGGAATCCGGGCGGGCGGTCAGCTGGACCTCCGGCGCGCCCTCGGCCGGGACCTCGCGGAGCCGGTGGCCGGTGCTGTCGGCGGCGGTGAGCAGGGTGCCCACACTGCCGGAGGCCTGCTCGTGGCTGGTGCCGGGCTTGTGGTGGGTGGTGGCCCGCCCTCCGCAGGCCGTCGCCGCGCCGCCCGCGAGGAGCAGGGCGAGGGCGAGCAGGGCTGCGGCGCGGGCGGCTCGGCGGGCTGTCCGCGGCCCGCGGGGTGGCCCTCCGCAGGCGTCGCACCGGATCGGGTCGTCGGTACGGCCGTGGCTCATCGCGCACCTCCCCCGGTGCGCCGAGCCCGCAGGGCAGCGCACCGGCGCGGCCGGGTGGCGGGCCGAGCCCGCAGGGCAGCAGGCCGAGCCCGCAGGGCAGCGGGCCGGGGCGGCAGGGCGGGGGTCATGCGGCGGCCTCCGGGGTGGTCGGGTGGGCCGACGGTTCGGGGGCTACCGCGCGGAGGGCCGGGGCCGGGCCGGCGGGGGCCGGGCTGCGGTCGCCGGCCGGGTCGTCGCCCGGGCCGGAGGGGCGGGCCGGGGTGCCGGGGCGGGCCGAGGCGATGGCTGCCCACAGGATCCAGATCACGGCCACCAGGGCCCGGACCCAGGCGGGGCTCAGGGGGGTCCAGGGGATCATCAGGACCGCCTTGTCGAAGGCGTCCAGCAGGGTGAGCCCGGCCAGGAGCAGGGTCAGACGGGCCAGCCAGGGGCGGGTGGGGCGCAGCGCCACGCCGACGCCCGTCCACCACAGGCCGAGGAGGAGCAGAGCGAGCGCGGGGACGAAGGTCGCGACCAGGGGCATGGTGGAGCCGGCCACGTCCAGGACCAGACCCGCCAGGCCCAGGAGCGAGGCCGCCGTGCCCAGGCGCGAACCGCGCAGGCGGCGCCACCACAGGACCCCGCCGACCAGCAGCAGGACCGCCGCCACGGCCAGCGCGAGCTGGGTCTCCACCCGCTCCAGACCGCGCGCGCCGTACCAGTCGCAGCCGGCCGGGAGTTTGCGCGCCTGGACGTTGTAGTCCGCGCAGACGAAGAGCTGGACCAGCTTGACCGGTTCGCCGACCAGTCGGGCCGAGGCCCCGGAGATGGCGCCCCGGCGGTCACCGCACTGCGGGACCGCGCCCGGGGAGGAGCCGTCGGGGCCGTCCTGCCAGCAGTTGCCGCGGCCCTGGCCGTCCCACCACACGTCCATGCCGTTGGGGCGGGCGGCGCCGGACTTGTCCTTGCCCATGACGTTCCCGGCGTACCGGTTGTGGTGGGAGGTGTCCATCTGCTTCGACCACTGCTCCTCGCCGCGGATGAAGGCCGGGACCGCGCTGAGGAAGAAGCCCGCGCGCCGGTGTCCGTACACCCAGTTGTTCTCGTAGAGGTTCCAGTTGCCGCCCGCGGTGATGATGCCGGTGCCCGGCGGCATGGAGATCTGCGGGCAGACGACACCGCGTTCGTAGCCGCGCTCGATCGGCGGCTTGGCGCAGGTGCCGTCGGCGACGTGGCCGTAGTAGTCCTGGTTGTTGTCGTGGATCAGGTTCCGCTCGAACTTGGCGTGGTTCTGCGGGAGTCCGGGGTGGCCGGGGAAGGCGCTGTCCATCGAGGCGCCGCCCATGTTCTGGTCGAACTCGTTGTCGTGCACCCAGACCGAGTCGCCCGCGGTGCCGGAGTAACCGACCATGTTGTGGTGGCTGCGGCAGCCGGTGATCTCGATGGAGTAGCGGGGGACCTCGTAGCCGCGGCCGTCGTTGATGTTGGAGGCGCTGCCGGGGTAGATGCCGGAGTCGCCGTTCCCGTACGACTCGCAGTTCTTGTAGAGCCCGTGGTCGCTGGCGAAGGTCAGGAAGCCGTACTCGTCGTTCCAGCGGGTCAGCACGTCGTCGATGACGAAGCCGTCGCCCGCCAGCACGTACAGCGAGTTGAAGGTGGTGCGCTGGGCGGTGAAGTTGCGGAAGTAGATGCCGTTGGACTTGTCGGCGCGGATGGCGTTCAGCTTCTGGTACTTGGCGTCGATGACGACGTCCATGCGCGCGGCGCCGGTGCCCTCGATCTGCAGGTTCGTCTTGCCGAGGATCGCGACGAGGTTCTGGTTGTGGCGGCAGGCGACCTGCTGCTCGTAGGTCAGGATCTGGTAGCCGAGGGAGGAGTTCGGGGCCTTCAGTGCGGCGCACTCCCCCGTCGGCGTCCCGAGCGAGGGCTCCTCCTCGTACAGGCCGGGGAGGATCGCGATGTTCATCCCGGGCCGGTCGACGGCGTCGACGGCCTCCTGGAGGTGCCGGTAGCCGCTCTTCTCGCACCGCTCGTACAGGGCGAGGTTGCGCTGCCGGAGCTCCTCCGGGAAGGCGGATATCCGGCGTTCGAAGGCGGGCCGGTCCGTCTTGCAGACGATCAGGTCCGGCTCCGCCCTGCGGTACTCGGGCACGGAGCCGGAGCCGTCGGGGAGGGTGACCGGGCGCTCCTCGTGCGCGCGGGCGGCGGGCGCGGCGGCGAGGAGGGACACAAGAGCGAGGAGGGCGGCGAGGAGCACCGCCGGCACGGCAGGAAACCTGCGGGTCCACGACATGCGCGAGAGAGTAGAGCATTGTTCATCTTTTAGGAGCCCCCTTCGCACGAATCGAATCGGCCCCCGCCCAAGGGCACCGTTGACGTGCGGGCCGCGGAATCCTACTGTCGACCATAGGATTCCTTCGACGGAGCGGGAGCAGCACATGAGCGAGCAGGCCGGCAGCGAGCAGGCCAGGAAGACGGCAGAGGCGCTGGAATACCTCACCGGCTTCGGCAACGAGCACAGCTCGGAGGCGGTCCCCGGCGCGCTGCCGCTCGGCCGGAACTCGCCGCAGCGCGCCCCCCTCGGCCTCTACGCCGAGCAGCTCAGCGGCAGCGCCTTCACCGAGCCCCGCAGCCACAACCGACGCTCCTGGCTCTACCGGATCCGCCCGTCGGCCGCGCACCCGCCCTTCACCCGGATCGACAACGGGGCCCTGCGCACCGGACCCTTCACCGAGGCCCCGGCGGACCCGAACCGGCTCCGCTGGAACCCGCTGCCCGACCCGGCGCCCGGCACCGACTTCCTGGCCGGCCTGTGGACCCTCGGCGGCAACGGCGACGCGACCCAGCGCACCGGCATGGCCATCCACCTCTACGCCGCCAACGCGCCCATGACCGACCGGGTGTTCAGCGACTCCGACGGCGAGCTGCTGATCGTCCCCGAGCGCGGCGGACTGCTCCTGCGCACCGAGCTCGGCCTGCTCGCCGCCCGCCCGGGCGACGTGGCCCTCATCCCGCGCGGCGTCCGCTTCCGCGTGGAGCTGCTGGACGACGATGCCCGCGGCTACGTCTGCGAGAACTACGGCCAGCCCTTCGAGCTGCCGAACCTGGGCCCGATCGGCGCCAACGGCCTCGCCGCCGCACGGGACTTCCAGGCCCCGGTGGCGGCGTACGAGGCGCCCGAGCTCCTCGACCGCCCGACCGAGGTGGTCAACAAGTTCTGCGGCAACCTCTGGTCGGCCACCTACGACCACTCCCCGCTCGACGTGGTGGCCTGGCACGGCAGCCACGTCCCGTACGTCTACGACCTGCGTCGTTTCAACGTCCTGGGCTCGATCAGCTACGACCACCCCGACCCGTCGATCTTCACGGTCCTGACCTCGCCCTCCGACACCCCGGGCCTGGCGGGCGTGGACTTCGTGGTCTTCGCCCCGCGCTGGCTGGTCGGCGAGGACACCTTCCGCCCGCCGTACTTCCACCGCAACGTGATGAGCGAGTACATGGGCCTGATCGAGGGCGCCTACGACGCCAAGGCCGAGGGCTTCGTCCCCGGCGGCGGCTCGCTCCACAACATGATGTCCGCGCACGGCCCCGACCACGAGACCTTCGAGCGGGCGAGCGCCGCCGAGCTGAAGCCGCAGAAGATCGACGACGGCCTGGCCTTCATGTTCGAGACCCGCTGGCCGATCACCGCCACCGCCCAGGCGGCCGGCGCGGATCACCTCCAGCGGGGCTACGACGACGTGTGGCAGGGTCTGCAGCGCCACTTCCGCGCCTGACCTGCACTGCATACCCTGCATGCGCCGCACGTCATCCCTGTCCATCCGTTCGGAGATCCACCCGTGACCGCCTTCGCCCCCGATTCGCTGGTCCTGAACCGGAAGCTGCCCCTCTGGTATCAGGTGTCGCAGTCACTGCGCGCCTCGATACTCGGGCGCACCCCGGACGCCTCGCTGCGCCTGCCCACCGAGGAGCAGCTCGCCGGGCACTACGGGGTGAGCGTGCTGACCATGCGGCAGGCGCTCAAGGAGCTGGAGGGCGAGGGGCTGATCAGCCGGCACCGGCGGCGCGGCACCTTCATCGAGCCGGGGGCGCTGCGCAGCACCCCGGTGCGGCTGCTGGGCTCGGTCGACGCGATCGTGGCCCAGCAGTCGGGTGACCGTACGACGATTCTCGGCCAGGGGCGGACGGCCGTGTCCGGGGAGCTGCTGGAGCACTTCCCGGACACGCCGGAGGTGGTCACGTACCGCCGGCTGCGCCACGACCGCGAGAGCGGCGAGCCGACCAACTGGGTGGAGAACGCGGTGCTCCCGCAGTTCGCCGAGGCGGTGGACCTCGCCGATCTCGAACGCTGGCCGATGACGAAGGTGCTGCGGGACGTCGTGGGGGTGCGCATCAGCCGGATCACGGACACGGTGGAGGCACGGCTCGCGGACCCGGAGACGGCCGAGCTGCTCCAGGTCCCGCTGCTCAGCCCGATCCTGCACTACACGGGCGTGACGTACGACGAGGACGGCCGGGTCGTGGACGTGGCGCGGATCCGCTACCGCGGCGACCGGTTCTCCTTCACCGTGACGGTCGACGCGCACTGAGCCGACGCGCACCGAGCCGAGTCGGCGCGCGCCGACCGGAGACCGAGACGGGGTTACTTCTCGTCGGCGTCCTTGGTGCGCTCGCCCTCCGCCTGGGACGGCGTGGTCCGCATCGTCTGGGGGTGCCGCTCCTTGCGCTGCTTCTCGTCCATGTCCTCGTCGAGGCGCTCGCCCTCGGCCTGCGACGGAGTCGAGTATTCGTCGTACTGGCTCATGACCCACTCCTCGGTCGGAACCGTATGGTGCGCACATGTGCGTACATCTGCGTATATAAGGAGCCTAGCGCTTCGGCCTGGACGCAGCCCGGCCATCGGATCCCGTCGCTACCATCGGCGGCGTGAGCGAAGACGTACCGCTGCTGGACGATCTGATGCCCTGGTCCGTGGGCGGCCTGCGCCTGGGCCGGGACTGGGTGGCCGCGCCCGATCCGGCCGTCCTGCGCGCCCGCTGGGCCGCTCTGACCGGCTCCGAAGGGGCCGAGCGGGAGCGGCTGTTCCGCCCGAGCCGCAGCCGCACGCCCGCCGCCGGGGCGGCCGCGCTGCCGGGTCAGCGCTCGGCGTCCACGGCCCGCTTCGCCGACGCGCCGGGCCCCTGCCCCGACCCCGTACGGGTACTGCGCGAGCCCTTCGACGAGCAGTGGCTCCTGCCCGACCAGCGGCTCATCGACACGGCCCGCCCGGAGCTCTGGCGGGTCCGGGACGAGCACCAGCTGTTCGCCGTCGAGACCCCGGAGCTGCTGGTCACCGCGCACCTCCCGGCCGGCCGGCTCGGCCGCATCCGTCCGCTGCACCGACGCCCCGGCGGCGCCGAGCCGAATCTCGCCCCCGGCCTGCTGCCCCTGCTGGGCGAACGCTACGGCGGCTGGGCCACCCCCGAGGACGTCCTGTGCTGGATCCTCGCGGCCGGCCGCCCCGGGCCGCGGGGGTACGAGGTCCCGCTCGCGGCCGACCCCGAGCGCTGGCGGGCCGGGCTGCGGCTCGGGCACCGGCTGCTCGGCGTCCAGCTGCGCGGGGCGCGCGGCGGCGAGCCGCCCCGGCTGCCCGGCGGGCGCCGCCCGTACGTCCGCTCGGCGGTCGGGACGTGGCCGCACGAGCTCGCGTACGACGCGCAGAGCGAGACCCTGAGCCTCGGCACGGGAACCGTGTCGCCCGTGCCCGCCGGGGCCTGGGAGTACGAGGCGCAGGGCGTGCGGGTGCTGGAGGCCTGGTTCGCCGCGCGCACCGCGCACCGCGGCCCGGACGCCGACGGGCTGGAGGCGCTGGGTCCGGCGCAGTGGCCGCAGAGCTGGACCTCGGAGCTGCTCGCCCTGGTGACCACCCTGGCGCTGCTGGCCGATCTGGCCCCGGAGCGGGCCGCGTTCGAGCCCGGCCCGGGCCTGGCGGCCGGGGAGCTCCGCGCGGCCGGGGTGCTGCCGCCGCCGGCCTGGGCCAGGCGCCCGGCCTCGGTGCTGGACCACCAGGAGGAGGGCCCGGGCGGACAGTTCGCCCTGCTCTGAGCGGCCTTACGAGCCCGAGCCCGAGCCCGAGCCCGAATCCGATCCCGAACCCGGCCCCGCACCGGCACCGGCACCGGCGCCCGCACCCGGATCCCAGGCCCCCAGCAACCGCGTCAGCGTACGGTCGAACACCTCGGCCATGTCCAGCCCGGCGCCCGGCACCGGGCCGCCGCCCGTCAGGGCCGCCGCCAGCCGCGGGTACTGCCCGGTGGCCAGGCAGGAGCCGAGCCAGGCCGTCCGTACGCCCTGCTCCTCCGCCTCGCTCCAGGGCAGCGACCGGGCCCGCTCGGCCAGTGCCAGCTCGCCCGCCACGTAGGTCGCGACGGTGCCGTTGACGGCGGCGACGAGTTCCAGCTTCTCGGCGTCCGGGACGTCCAGCGGCGCCAGGCAGTCCAGGCTGTGCTCCAGGTAGCGCAGGGCGTTCGGACTGAAGCCGTAGACGGGTGTCAGCAGGCCCGGCAGCCACGGGTGACGGTGCATCAGCGCGCGCGTCTGGCGGGCCAGCGCCAGCAGGTCGGCCCGCCATGCGCCGGTCGGCGGGGCGAACTCGTACTCCCCGCTGACGGCGTCGACCATCAGCTCGTACAGGTCCTCCTTGCGCGGCACGTAGTTGTAGAGCGACATCGTCCCGGCGCCGATCCCGGACGCCACCCGCCGCATGGAGACGGCCTCGATCCCCAGGGCGTCGGCGACCCGCACCGCCTCGGCCGCGATCGACTCGCGGCTGTGCGCCGGCCTGGGTCCGCGGCCGGCCCGCTGGGGGCGGGACCAGATCACTTCGGGTTCAGCGGGTCGCCCGCCGGCTGTCATCGCTCAGATCACCTCATCGTCTCGCCACCATCTTAGTTACGTACGCCGTACGTAGTGCGGTAGGGTGCCGCACATGACTACTACGTACGCTGTACTTAGTGAGGGTCTGGAGAAGAGTTACGGGGAGGTCCACGCCCTGCGCGGCCTCGACCTCGCCGTTCCCCAGGGCACGGTCTGCGGCCTCCTCGGCCCCAACGGCGCGGGCAAGACCACCGCCCTGCGGATCCTCACCACCCTCACCGCCCCCACCGCCGGCCGCGCCCTCGTCGCCGGCCACGACGTCACCCGCGACCCCGGCGCCGTCCGCCGCGCCATCGGGGTCACCGGCCAGTACGCCTCCGTCGACGGGGACCTGACCGGCCGCGAGAACCTCAGGCTCTTCGCCCGGCTCGCCGGACTGCGCGGCTCCGCGGGCCGGGCCCGCGCCGACGAGCTGCTGGAGCGCTTCGGCCTCGGCGAGGCCGCCGACCGCATGGCCGGCACCTGGTCCGGCGGCATGAGGCGGCGCCTGGACCTGGCCGCGGGGCTGATCACCCGCCCCCGGGTGCTGTTCCTCGACGAGCCCACCACCGGCCTGGACCCCGCGGCCCGCGAGCAGATCTGGGCCGAGGTACGGGGACTGGTCGACAAGGGCGGCGAGGGCACCACCGTGCTGCTCACCACCCAGTACCTGGAGGAGGCCGACCGGCTCGCCGACGACATCGTGGTCGTCGACCGCGGCCGGGCCGCCGCCACCGGCACCCCGGCCGAGCTCAAGGCCCGGATCGGCGCCTACGCCGAGGTCGCCGTCACCGCCCGCGACTTGCTCACGGGAGCCGCCTCCGTCCTGGACCAGCTCACCGGCGGCCGCCCCGTGCTCGACGAGGAGCGGCTGACCGTGGGCGTGACCGTCCTCGACGCCGGGCTCACCCTGCCCCGGATCATCCGGGAACTCGACACCGCCGGGGTCCCGGTGACGGACGCGAGCCTGCGCCCGCCCACCCTCGACGAGGTGTTCCTGCGCCTCACCCGGCCGCCCGGGCACCAGAAGGAGTACGCGGCATGAGCACCCTGCTGTACGACGGCGGAGCCGTCCTCACCCGCCAGCTCCAGAAGGCCCGGCACGCCCCCGCCCTGCTGATCCTCACCCAGACCATGCCGATCACCATGCTGCTGTTCTTCGGCTACGTGTTCGGCAGCGCGCTCGCCATGCCGGGCGCCGAGTACCGCGAGTTCCTCGTTCCCGGGCTGCTCGCCGCCACCGCCGCGAACGGCCTGATGACCGGCATGTTCACGGCCGCGCAGGACGCCCATCGCGGGGTGATGGACCGCTTCCGGACCCTGCCGATGAGCCGCACCGCCGTCCCGCTCGGGCAGACGGCGGCCGACCTGCTCACCACGGGCGTGTCGATGGTGCCGCTGATGCTGGTGGGTCTCGCGATGGGCTGGCGGGCCGAGAACGGACTCCCGGGCGCGGTGGGGGCCTTGGGCGTGCTGCTGCTGTTCCGCTTCGCCACCGCGTGGGCGGGGACCTACCTCGGCCTGCTGAGCAGGAGCGAGGAGGCGGCGGGCCAGCTCGGCAGCGCCACCTTCGTCCTGCCGATGCTGTCCAGCGCGTACCTGCCGACGGCCGGGCTGCCCGGTTGGCTGCGCGCGGTCGCCGAGTGGAACCCGATCAGCGCGGTCGCCACGGCCGTGCGCGAACTGTGCGGGAACGCGGGCGGCGAGGCCGCGGCGGGCGCGGCCTGGCCCGCCGCCCACCCGGTGGCCGGGGCGCTCGTCTGGTCGCTCGTCCTGCTCGCGGTCTTCGTGCCGCTGGCCACGCGCCGGTTCGCGCGCGGCCAGGACTGAGGTCATCGAGCCCCCGGCCGGGGAGGGGCGGCGGCGCCCGTCACCACGGGCAGGGTGACAGGACCCCGCCCGACCGGGTAGGCAGGGGCCCATGGCTACCGAACCGCTCCCCCTGGACGGCATCACCGTCGTCGCCGTCGAACAGGCCGTCTCGGCCCCCTTCGCCACCCGCCAGCTCGCCGACCTCGGCGCCCGGGTGATCAAGGTCGAGCGCCCCGACGGCGGCGACTTCGCCCGCGCCTACGACACCGCCGCGCACGGCCTCGCCTCGCACTTCGTCTGGGCCAACCGCGGCAAGGAGTCGATCGCGCTCGACCTGAAGGCCCCGCGCGGCCGGGAGATCCTGCACGACCTCCTGGCCGGCGCCGACGTCTTCGTGCAGAACCTCGCACAGGGGGCCGCCGCCCGGCTCGGGCTCGACTCGGCCGCGCTGTGCGCGCGTTACCCGCGGCTGGTCGCCGTGGACGTCTCGGGCTACGGCGCCGAGGGCCCGTACGCCCACAAGCGCGCCTACGACATGCTCGTGCAGTGCGAGGCCGGGCTGGTCTCGGTGACCGGCACCCCGGAGCAGCCCGTGAAGGCGGGCATCCCGGCGGCGGACATCGCGGCGGCCATGTACGCCTTCTCCGGGGTGCTCGCCGCCCTGCTGCGCCGCGGGGTCACCGGCCGCGGGGGCCGGGTGGAGGTGTCCATGCTGGACGCGCTCGCCGAGTGGATGGGGCATCCGCTGCACCACACGATGCACGGCGGGGAGCAGCCGGTACGCACCGGCCTCGCGCACGCGGTGATCGCGCCCTACGACGCCTACCCGACGGCCGACGGGGACCGGGTGCTGCTGTCGGTGCAGAACGACCGCGAGTGGCGGCGGCTCGCCGTGCAGGTGCTGGACCGGCCCGAGTTGGCCGAGGATCTGGCGTACGCGACGAACACGGCGCGCACCGGCAACCGGGAGAAGACCGACGCGGTGGTGGCGGAGGCGCTGGGCCGGCTGGACGCCGACGAGGCGATCGGGCGGCTGGAGGCGGCGGGCATCGCCTGCGCGCGCCTGAACTCTGTGGCCCAACTGGCCGGGCATCCGCAGCTGGCGGCCCGGGACCGCTGGCGGGAGGTGGGCTCACCGGCCGGTCCGCTGCGGGCCCTGCTGCCGCCGATCGGGCTGCCGGGCGGCGCGGCACCGCACATGGGTGCGGTGCCCGCGCTGGGTGAACACACCGAGACCCTGCTGCGCGCCCTGGGGATGGCGGGCGCGCAGATCTCGGAACTGCGCCGGGACGGTGTGATCGCTTAGGGCCGGGAAGCCGCGGGCCCGGGAGGGCCGGCGGCCGCGGTGCGGGGACAGTTACGAACGGCGGCTGCCGAAGAGCGTGCGACGCAGGCGGCGCAGCGGCGCGAAGAGCGAGACGCGCGCGCTCCTGCTCCGCAGGCGGTGCGTGTGGTCGCGGGAGGTGAGCTCGCGCATCAGCAGCGTCGCCTCGGCGGTCTCCCGGTGCGGGACGGCGGGTCCGCCCAGCACGGCGAGATGGCGGTCGAGGCGCGAGCTGGTCGCACTGCTGCCGCAAGTGATGGAAGGCACGCGAGGCGGCCTGCTGCGCATAGCTATCTGTTCCATGTTCTCTCCCCACCCGTACGAGGGCACCCGGCCCGGGCAGGTTAACCCTATCGTCCCCGCGTCGCGCTCGGGTATCCCGGTGGTGTGAATTACCCCTGTGGCTACGGGTAGTTGACGGTTACTCAGTGGAGTCGACGGTCACTCTCCGCACAGATGTCACGCTGCGGAGGGCCCTCGCGCGAGTCGCGTCACGACAGGGGCCACATGCCGCACACTGCGCTAACTTGGAGTGATCGCCCGATGACACATCGGCGCACAGGAGCACTCGGGGGGCTCGCGTGAGTGAGGAATCGAACTCCGATCGTGTCATCTCGGGCCGGTACCGGTTGCTGGAAGCGATCGGCCGCGGCGGGATGGGCATCGTGTGGCGGGCCCGGGACGAGGTGCTGGCCCGTGACGTCGCCGTCAAGGAGGTACGGGCGCCCGCCGGGCTGGATCCGGCCGAACTGCAGCGGATGTACCGGCGGCTGGAGCGGGAGGCCTGGGCGGCGGCCCGGGTCTCGCACCGCGGGGTCGTCACGGTCTACGACGTGGCGTCCGAGGACGGGCGGCCCTGGATCGTGATGGAGCTGGTGCGCGGGCTCTCGCTGGCCGACGTACTGGACGCCGAGGGGCCGATGACCCCGCAGCGCGCCGCGCACATCGGGGAACAGGTACTGGCCGCGCTGCGCTCCGCGCACGACGCGGGGGTGCTGCACCGGGACGTGAAGCCGGGCAACGTGCTGATCGCCAACGACGGCCGGGTGGTGCTCAGCGACTTCGGGATCGCGAGCCTGGAGGGCTCCTCGGCCATCACCATGACGGGCGAGGTGGTCGGCTCACCCGAATTCCTGGCGCCCGAGCGGGCGTTGGGGCGCGATCCGGGACCCGAGTCGGACCTGTGGTCGCTCGGGGTCCTGCTCTACGCCGCCGTCGAGGGCGTCTCGCCGTTCCGGAAGGCCACCCCGCTGGACACCCTGCGGGCCGTGGTGGACGACGCGTTGCCGACGCCGCGCCGGGCCGGGCCGCTGGAGCCCGTACTGGAGGGCTTGCTGCGCAAGGACCCGGACGAGCGGCTGCCCGCGGCGGAGGCGGCCCGGATGCTACGGGTGGTGGGCGCGGGCGGGGCCGTACGGGCCACCGGCGGACCGGTGTCCGGGCCGGTGTCGGGGCCGGTAACGGGGCCGGATTCGCCGACGGCCACCGCGCACCGCCACCCCCGCGAGCGGGAGCCGGGGCGGTACGGGCAGCCCACGCCGCCGCTGCCGTCGCCGCCGCCCGCATCCGGGCCGGTGGCGCGCGAGAGCCGGGCGGGGCTGGTGCTGACCGTCGGGATCGTGCTGATGCTGCTCGCGCTGGCCGCGCTGGGATGGCTGCTGCTGAAGGACCGCGAGAACGGGGACGGCGGCGGGGGCGGCACCCCGACGGGCTCGGCGACCACCGCTCCGACCGTCACCACGAGCCCTTCGGCGCCCGCGTCCGCCTCGGCGTCGGCCTCGGCCTCGGCCACCGCGGGGCAGTACGTCTCCGTGTACGTCGACGCCGTGCGCACCTCGTACACGGGCAGCTGCCCGCCGGCCGCCGAGCGCGCGCCCGCCTTCGCCGCGACCGTGGAGGTGGAGCGCACTCCTGTCTCACTGGAGTACCGCTGGGCCACGAGGAGCGGGCGGACCACCGGCCCCGGCTGGCAGTCCGTCACGTACGAGGAGGGCGGGCCGAAGAGCCGGCGGCTGGAACACACCGAGCTCACGTACGTGCCGGACGCGACCTTCGACGACGCGGTCCGGCTGGAGGTGCGGGGACCGGCGGAGGTGGCCACCCAGTGGGTTCCCACCTCCGTGACGTGCGAGAAGGCGACCCCGACCGGCGGGGCCTCCCCCTCCGGCGCGAGTCCGTCGCCGACGCCGAGCCCGTCCCCGAGCCCGGCGCCGAGCAGTGAGGCGGATCAGGTGGACCGGGTGGACCGGGTGGATCAGGCGGCGTTGGTGAGGACCGGCAGGTAGCCGCCGGAGTGTCCGGCGGCGGTCGGGTGGTACGACTCGCTGATGTTCAGCCAGTTGAGGCTGTGCAGCCACGCGCTGCCGGAGCAGATCTCGTGACCCGTGAAGGCGCCGACGACCGAGGCGTAGGTGAAGCCGTGGTCGGCGGCGCGCTTGGCGATGGCGGCGTTGAGGTGGTCGGCCGCGCCGTTGATGGCGGAGCGCTCGCCCTCCGTCAGCCCCGTGGTGCAGGTGCCGCCCAGCTTGTAGAAGCGGGGGTAGCCGATGACGACGACGCGGGCGGCCGGGGACCGGCTGTCGATGGCGTTGTAGACCTGGTCGAGCTGACCCGGGAGGGTGGAGTCCACGTAGGCCTTGGCCTCGTTCACGCGGCTGATGCAGGTGGATTCGGACTGGAGCACACAGGTCGTCATGACGTCGGAGAATCCGGCGTCATTGCCACCGATGGTGATGCTGACCAGGTCGGTGCCGGAGTTGAGCGGGCCGAGCTGGTTGGCGAGGACATCACCCGTACGAGCGCCCGAACAGGCGGTGAAGGCGAAGCTCTGCGGGGAGTGGGCGGCGGCCCACAGGGCCGGGTAGGCGCGGGTGGTGCGCTTGCAGTTGCCGCTGGCGCTGTCGTAGTTGCCGGCGCCGAGGCCGGAGGAGTACGAGTCGCCGAGGGCGACGTAGCCGAAGTCGGCCTGGGCGGCGGCGGACGCCTGGCCGGCGCCGAACAGGGCGGCGCCCGCGGCGAGTAACAGGGAGGACGTCAAGGCGGCGAAACGCGTCAATCTCATGCTCATGGGGTGCGGCTCCTTGTGGGGGTTACTCCGGAGTTGCTCCTGAGTCCGTGGTACAAGCAGCCGAGCCTGGCTGGAAGTGTCCATGCCAAGAATGTTCGGGGCAGAGTTGTGGCCCGAATCTTCACTCCGAATGCGTTTGAAGAGGGAACTTGGGCACCCGATCCGGCGAAACACGGGTGCACGAGGGCACCGTGTGCCGGATCATGG
Organism: Streptomyces sp. NPDC030995; assembly: GCF_055571215.1. Classification (NCBI taxonomy): domain Bacteria; kingdom Bacillati; phylum Actinomycetota; class Actinomycetes; order Kitasatosporales; family Streptomycetaceae; genus Streptomyces; species Streptomyces sp. NPDC030995. Next base: position 98,022 of record NZ_JBVIFS010000003.1, on the reverse strand, counting down.
GCGCCATGCCAGCCAACCCGCATGACGCGCTGCCGATCCGGCTCAATGTCGACGACAGCGATTCACCGTCGGATGTCGTGGACGCGCTGTTTCTCGGCCGGTTCGCCTCCGGCGAGCAGCCGTACTCGCACAGCGTGTCCATCGAGCGGGTCAAGGCGGAGGCGACCCTCCTGCCGCCCGAGGCCACCGTGTTGCGCTCGGCGCGCGACAGCGACCGCAGCGCCATCCTCGCCGAGGGCGAGGACTGGACCATGCTCGTCTCCCGCTGGAGCCGGGGTGCGGACGTCACGGTGACGGCGGTCAGCGACGAACTCGCGGAGACGGTGCTCGCCGCCGCCACGGAGGGGGCGCAGGACGAGCCCGAACCGCAGCCGGAAAACGTCACGATGGGCTTCTGGTACGTCTCCCCGCGCCGCGGCCCGTACCGGACGACCCGCCAGATCGCGGCCGGGACCTGGGCGGAGGTACGGCCCAACTACACGGCGCCGGTGGCCGGGGCGATGGACCGGCTGATGAAGGTGACCCCGGACGACATCGCGGGCCGGCTGCTCCTGCTGCACGGTCCGCCGGGCACGGGCAAGACCTCGGCGCTGCGGACGCTGGCGCGGTCGTGGCGGGACTGGTGCCAGGTGGACTGCGTCCTGGACCCGGAGCGGCTGTTCAACGACGTGGGTTACCTGATGGACATCGCGATCGGCGAGGACGAGGGCACGGCGAGGGGCCGTTGGCGGCTGCTGCTGCTGGAGGACTGCGACGAGCTGATCCGCGGCGAGGCCCGCCACACGGCCGGGCAGGCACTCTCCCGGCTGCTGAACCTGACGGACGGACTGCTGGGCCAGGGCCGCAACGTCCTGGTGGGGGTCACCACCAACGAGGACCTGGAGCGGCTCCACCCGGCGGTGGTGCGCCCGGGGCGCTGCCTGGCCCGCATCGAGGTCGGCCGGCTGACCCACCGGGAGGCGGTGGACTGGCTCGGCACGGACGAAGGGGTCTCCCGCGAGGGGGCGAGCCTGGCGGAGCTCTTCGCCCTGCGGCGCGGCACGGGCCCGGCGGCGATCCTGCCGCCGCAGCCGCACAGCTCGGAGGCGGGCCTGTACCTCTAGCCTCCGGCGGCGGACGGGGTGGCCGGTGGTGCGCGGGCTCGGCGGCGGCGCCGTGCCGCACGGGCGCTGCCCGGACCCGCGCCTCACACGCGCGCGGCTCAAGACCGGGGCACCGCCCCAGACCCCGCCTCACGCGCGCGCGGCTCAACGACCGGGGCTCCGCCCCGAACCCCGCGCCTCAAACGCCGGCGGGGCTGATAGCCGAGGCTCCGCCCCAGACACCCCATCTCAAACGCCCGCGCGGCTCAAGACCGGGGCACCGCCCCAGACCCCACCTCACGCGCGCGCGGCTCAAAGACCGGGGCTCCGCCCCGAACCCCGCGCCTCAAACGCCGGCGGGGCTGATAGCCGAGGCTCCGCCCCAGACACCCCATCTCAAACGCCCGCACGGCTCAAACGCCGGCGGGGCTGGAGAGCGGGCCATTCAGATTGCCCGGCCCGAGGTCGCGCGGAGCGCCTCTGGCCGCGGTCGGGCGCACTTCCAGCCTCGCCGGCGTTTGAGGCGCGGGTCCGGGCGGAGCCCGGTGGGGTCCTGGGGCGGAGCCCCGGCAGCCGGGCCGGAAGGGGCTATTGGGCGTACCGGGCCCGGACCGCGTCGCCGGCCGCGGCCACCGCCTCGGCCTCCGTCAGGCCCAGCCTCCGCACCCGCTCCGCATACGCCTGCGCGGCGGCCGCGGCCTCGCGGGACGCCGAGTCCCCCGCCGCCGCGACGAACGTCCCGTTGCGGCCCCGCGTCTCGATCACCCCGTCCGCCTCCAGCGCCCGGTACGCCTTCGCCACGGTGTTGGCGGCCAGCCCCAGTTCCTCCGCCAGGCCCCGTACCGTCGGCAGCTTGAAGCCCGCCGGCAGCTTCCCCGACCGGGCCCGGTCCGCGATCTGCGCGCGCAGCTGTTCGTACGGGGCGGCCGAGCCGGCCGAGCCGTCGATGGTGATCTTCAGGTTCGTCGAGGTCACGGGGGTGATTCTCCCCCATCACCGGTTAATTGGGAGGCGCCCGGGGCCAGCGCGCCCGTAGCGTCTGACGTATGACCGTATCGATCCGCGACCTGCGTCCGAGCGGGCCCGGCCAGGCAGATGACGCGCAGTCCGTCGTACGGGTAAGGCGCGCGTCCCTGCCCTTCATGATCACCACGCCCGAGGGCGTGGCCTTCGAGCTCTCCTGCGCCCACCCCGCCAAGCACTACCGCCTGCTCGTCGCCGAGACCGCGGACGGCCGGGTCATCGGTACCGCCCAGGTCGGCATCGCCTACGACAGTCCGGAGCCCGGGCAGTCGTACGTCAACGTCCTCGTCGATCCGGCCCACCGCGGCCTCGGCGCCGGATCCCTCCTGCTCCGCGCGGCCGAGGCGCACCTCGCCGCCCGGGGCGCGGTGGACACGTACGCCTGGGTCCTCGACGACCCCGCCCACCGCGCCTTCGCCGAGCGGCGCGGCTACCGCCCCAGCCGGTCCTCGCACTTCCTGCGCCTGGACCTGGCGGCGGGCGCCCTGCCCGCGCTCCCCGAGGTCCTCCCGGCCGGGGTCGAGCTGCGCCCGGCCTCCGCCTTCGCCGCCGACCCGCGTCCGCTCTTCGAGGCCGACGCGGAGACGACGTCCGACGAACCGGGGGACGTGGCAGCCGAGTTCGACGACTACGAGGACTGGCTCGCGCACACCTGGAACAGCCCGTCCCTCGACAAGGAGCTGACCACCGTCGTCCTCGTCGACGGCACGGTGGCCGCCTTCACCGCCGCCCAGACCGACGGAGCGACCCGCTACGCCACGGCGATGACCGGCACCCTGCGCGCCTTCCGCGGCCGGGGGCTGGCCAAGCTCGCCAAGACGGCGTCGCTGCACCGGGCCCGCGCGGCCGGGTACACCGAGGCGTTCACCGGCAACGACGCCGACAATGGTCCGATGCTCGCGATCAACGAGTGGTTCGGATACGAGATCTGCGCGACCGAGACGCGCTACACGAGGAAACTGGAGACAGTGTGACCGAGCAGCTGACCGTCGTCCTGACCAAGGCCGGCCGGACCAAGATCCGCTACCCGGCGGCGCAGGTCGCCGACGACGGCGACCGGATCTCGGTGCGCGCCCCCTGGGCGGCCGAGGGCGTACGGGACTTCGGCTTCGTGCGCTTCGAGCCGGGCGACGTGTTCGTCGAGCACTTCTGGCGCACGCGCTGGTACGCGGTCAAGGAGGTGTGGACCGGCGACGGCGTCCTCAAGGGCTGGTACTGCGACGTCACGCGCCCGGCGCTGGTGCGGAGCGGGGAGATCCTGGTGGAGGACCTGGACCTCGACCTGTGGGTCTCGGCGGACGGGACCTCCGTACTGCGGCTGGACGAGGACGAGTTCGCCGAGAGCGGGCTCGCCACGAGCGACCCGGAGGCGGCCGCCCAGGCCGTACGGGCCCTCGACGCCCTGGACGACCAGGCCCGCACGCCGGCCGGCCTGGGCGCGCTCCTCGCGTAGCGGGAGCGCACGCCGGACCGACCGACCGGGCCGTCGGCGCCACGGCAGGCCGACGGCATCACACCTTGGGGGAACCATGAGCGACACGACCGCGTTGGGCGACCGCATGAAACGGTACGAGGCCGCGCACCGGGCGGTGCTGCCCCGGCGCACGTACACGGTCCTGCGGCTCGACGGCCGGGCCTTCCACAGCTACCTGCGGGAAGCCGACAAGCCGTTCGACCTCGGCTTCGTCGAGGACATGGCGGCCGTGACCGAGGTGCTGTGCGGGGAGATCTCGGGAACGGCTCTCGCGTTCGCGCAGTCCGACGAGATCAGCCTGCTCCTGACGGACTTCGCGACCGCGGGGACCGAGCCGTGGTTCGGCGGAGTGGTGGCCAAACAGCTGTCCGTCTCGGCGTCGCTCGCCACCGCGGTCCTGAACGAACGCCGCCCCGGTCGGCGGGCTCTCTTCGACGCACGCGTCTTCACCCTGTCCGACCCGGTCGAGGTCGCGAACTACTTCCTGTGGCGTCAGCGGGACGCCGTGCGCAATTCCATCTCCATGGCCGCGCAGGCCCACTTCTCCCACAAGCGCCTCCAGCACGTCTCCACCCGTGAGATGCAGGAGCTCCTGTGGGCGGAGGCGGGCGTCAACTGGAACGACTACCCCGACGCCTGCAAGCGTGGCCAGGTCGCGGTGCGGCAGACCGGTGAGCGGGCCGTCGAGTACGTCGACAAGCGCACCGACGAGACGGTGCGGACGACCGCCGTCCGCTCCTGGTGGGAGGTGACCGGAGCGCCGCACTTCACGACGGAGCCGACGGGGTGGCTGGCCCGGGTGATCCCCGCGCTGCCCGTGTTGGCCGGAGCGTCCGCCTGACGCCCACCGGCTCAGAACACGGGCAGGGCGCCGAGTGACGTGCCGTCCAGGAGGAACACGCGGTTCGCGTCGGCCGTGATCCAGTAGCGCTCGGGGTTCTTGATGACGGGGAACACCCACGGCGGCCGGTTCTCGGGCGAGAGGTCGACGACGTTGATGCCTCCTTGGGTCCTGTTGACGGTGACCGACCAGAGGCCGTTTCCCTGCACGACGAGCGGGCTGGGCGGATCGCATTCGAGGAGACCCGCGAAGGCCCAGTCGGTTCCCTTGCCGTTCCGGAGGTCGAAGCGGAGGGGGAACCGCTGGGCAGTCGCGTACACGTGGTCGCCGTGGATGGTCGCGGGGCCCCAGGAGAGTGCTTCGGAGTTCGGCGGCTTGGGGTTCTCGACCGACCAGAGGTCCTTGCCGTCGACGATGTCGAGAGCGAAGAGGTTCTTCCCGGTCACGCACAGGGAGCGGCCCGACAGGGCGACCTTGGCCCGGCCGTCGTCGGACTGCTTGCGGCGGTCCCACACCTTGCGGCCGTCGGCCGTGTCGAGGGCGACGACGGCCCCGTCCGCCGCCGTGATGACCAGCCGGCCGTGGGCCGCCAGGCCGCGCGACGCGGCCTTCGTGCCGAGGTCCGCGTCGACGTCGACCGTCCAGCGGATCTTGGCATCGGACCGGCCGACGCCGCGCACCCGCCTGTCCTTGGTGATCAGGTAGACGGCCTCCTCGTCCGCGGCGAGGAGGGAGGCGGCCTCGGCCGGGGACTTCCACTTCGGCTCGCCGGTCGAGGCGACGAAGGTCACGAGGGTGCCGCTCCGGTCGGTGGCCGCCACCAGCCGGTCGGAGAGGGACAGGTAGCGGTTCGCGGCCACCGCCTCCGGCGCCGACCATCGGAGCGTGCCGTCGACGACGCTGTGCGCGGCGATGCCGCCGTTCGGCGCTCCGACGATGATCACGTTCCGTACGGGGAGGGGCGCGGGCGACTCTTCCGAGAGCGCCGAGGGGACGCTCCAGAGCGGCTTGGCCGTCTCGCCGAGGACGTAGTCGCCCTTCTTCGGGTCCAGGACGCGGGCCTGCGGGGTCTGTACGGCCGGCGGGATGTCGAAGGGGCCGCTTCCCTTCCGGATCCACCACGCGGCGCCGGCGCCGCCGGCCGCGAGCACGGATCCGCCGACCGCGAGGCCCGTCAGCAGGCGGCGACGTGAGACGGAGCGCGGTGCGACCCCGCCCGGCACCGTGGTCAGCCGGTGGAGGCTGTGCTCGCGGGTCGTGATGTCCTGTGCGACCGGTCCGTGCCGCCAGGCGCGTTCGGCGCCCCGGGGCGGGGCGAAGAACCGGATGATCTGCTCCGGCAGGGGCCGCGACGCCGGGTCCTTGGTGAGGCACGGGCCGATCAGCGGCTGGAGCGCGAGCGGTACGCGGTCCAGGCGCGGCTCGCCGTGGACGACCTCGTACTGCACGGCGGCGACGTGTGAACCCTCGTACGCGTGCTGCCCGCTCGCCGCGTACACCAGGACCGCGCCCAGGGAGAAGACGTCGGCCGGTGGGCCGACGCGCTGCCCGAGGACCTGCTCGGGCGCGCCGTAGCCGGGGGTGACCGGGACCTGGCCGGTGGCGGTGAGGGTGAGGCCGTGTTCGGGGCGGGCGATGCCGAAGTCGATGACGCGGGGGCCCGTCGCGGTGAGCACGATGTTGGCGGGCTTCAGGTCCCGGTGGACGAGGCCGGCGGCGTGGATGTCGCGGAGCGCGTGGGCGAGCGCCGCCGCCAGGGCCCGTACCGTCGGTTCGTCGAGCGGCCCGTGGGAGCGGACGGCATCCGCGAGGGTCGGCCCGGTCAGGAACTCGGTGGCGATCCACGGACGCCCGCCTTCCGTCCGGGCGTCCAGGACGCGGGCCACGGAGCCGCCGGTGACCGCCCTGGCCATCTGGGCCTCGCGGACGAATCGTTGCGTGAGGTTCTGGTCGTGCGTCAGGTGGGGGTGCAGCACCTTCACGGCGGCGGCGTGCCCCTCGCCGTCCTGACCGACGTAGACCTTGCCCATGCCTCCTTCGCCGAGCACGGCGAGGATGCGGTAGGGACCGAGTCGGATCGGGTCTCCGGATTCCAGGGGCTTCATTGCGTGTGCGGCTTTCTGTGAGCTCAGTCGAGGGGGTACGCGGCGGTGTATTCGCCGCCGATGGCGATGAGCCGCCTGGCGGACGCGTGGGCGAAGTACCGCGCCTTGGCGGCTTTGAAGGGGCGGGTCACTGCGCCGGTCCGGATGTCGGCGGCCACCAGTCCGGACGAGGCCCTGCTGTGCGCGTACACGTACGCGATCCCGACCGCGGGCGGGGTGTCGAGATCCTCGGCCGGGACCTCGCGGCTCTTCTCCGCCCACCGCTGGGTGCCGTTCGTGGCGTCGAGCGCGACCATGCCGCGGCCTTCCTCGACGGCGTACACCACACCGTCCTTGACGGCCGGGGGGCTGAAGCGCGCCCGCGGAGTCTGCCCTTCGAAACGCCAGGCCTCCTTGCCGTCGGCCAGGGCGAGCGCAACGAGTTCACCCGCCGACGGGTACACGTGCCGGCCGTCCACGGCCAGATGGGCCCGGGTCAGAACCGGCTGCTTGCCGTCGAGCGGCCGGTCCCACAGCGCCTTGCCCGTCCGTGCGTGGTGTACGACGAGGCGCGGTTCTCCGTCGGCGGACTGCTGGACGAGGACCAGGTACTCGCCCACGGCCCGGGCGGACAGGAAGTGCAGGCGCTCGGACTTGTCCGGTCGAGCGGGGAGCGGGACCTCCCAGAGTCTCTTGCCCGAACGGGTGTCGACGCCCAGCAGGAACCACGTCTGGTCCTTGCCGAAGCCGCCTTTCGTGTGCGGGCCCCGGCCGCCCACCAGGTAGACGGCGTCGCCCGTCGCGCAGAGCACCTGGGTTCCGTGGAGGATCGCTCTCAGGTCCCCCAGTTCACCGAACGGGGCCTTGAGCCTTCCGGTGGCCGGATCGACGGTGGAAATCCTGAGCGGATCGGTCTCTTCGAGGGTGTAGTCGACGGCGTGGATCTGCTTGCCGTCCGTGGCGGTCCGGTGCATGAAGTAGACACCGGGGTCCGACCACTTCGTCGCTCCGGTCACGGGGTCCAGGCCCTTTACGCCGTATTCGCCCACGACGACCAGTCCGTCCAGGACGAGCGGCGCGGGCGGAATGCGGGGTTCGGCGTAGCTGGTCTGCACCTGCCAGAGCAGGTCCCAGGCGGGTTCCTTCGAGGCGGCGGCGGGTGGCTTCGGGCCGGTGGTGTCCTGACGGCCCAGCCAGGCCCAGGCGCCTGCTCCGACCGCTGCCGCTCCGAGTACGGAACCGCCCCCGAGGACCAGGAGCCTGCGGCGGGACAAGGCGGACGGGGTGGACGGCGTGAACGGGGTGAACGGCGTGGAGGGGGTGCCGTTCGGAAAGGCTTCGGCGAGGTCGGCTTCCGGTGGGGCCGGGAGGCGGTGGGGCCGGGCGTGCCAGACGCCGCCGACGCGGCGGGCGATCTCCATGAGCAGGGGCTCGGGGAGATGGCCGGCGAAGCCGCCCTCCCCGGGGTGCAGTTGGGCGGCGAGCTCGGTGGTGGTGGGGCGGTCTGCGGGGTTCTTGCCGAGGCAGCGGGCCAGGACCGGGAGCAGGGCCGGGGGGACTCCGGTGAGGTCGGGGTCGGCGTAGCGGACGCGGTAGATGAGGTCGGCGTGCTGTCCGGTGCCGAAGGGGCCGTGGCCGGTGGCCGCGTAGGTGAGGACGCCGGCGAGTGCGAAGACGTCGCCCGCAGAGGTGTGTTCCTGGCCGGTCGCCTGCTCGGGGGACATGAAGGCGGGCGTGCCCGCGGCGGTACCGGTGCGGGTGAGGCGGTCGTCGCCGATGGCACGGGCGATGCCGAAGTCGATGACCTTGGGACCGTCTGCCGTGATCATGATGTTGGAGGGTTTGAGGTCGCGGTGGACGACGTCCGAGGCGTGGAGCTGGGCCAGAGCCGCACACAGCAGGGCTCCCAGCGCGCGTACCGCGGGCTCGGGGAGCGGTCCCGCGGTGGAGACGGCGTCGTCGAGGGGCGGGCCGAGCACGTACTCGGTGGCCAGCCAGGGGGTTTCGGCGAGCGGGTCGGCGTCGAAGACCTGGGCGCCGTGCACGGGGCCGATGACGCGGGCCGCGTCCACCTCGAGGCGGAAGCGGGTGCGGACGGCGGGGTCGGTGGCGATGCGGGCGTGCATCGTCTTCAGCGCCGCCGTACGGCCCGTGGCCGAGCGGGCGAGGTAGACGGTGCCCATGCCGCCGCTGCCCAGGCGGGCGATGAGGCGGTAGGCGCCGAGCCGGTGCGGGTCGTCGTGGGTGAGCGGGGAGAGCATCAGCCGTCAGTCCAGGGAAGCAGGAACGGGGAGTTCGGCCGCGAGGACCTGCGCCGACTGGCGCGCGAGCGCGGCGACCACGGGCGGCGGAAGAGGGATCGGCGCGGCCGGGTCCAGGACGGTGGCCTGATGTGCCGCCGCAGGTGCGGCCGACTCCAGGTGGGCGAGGACCTGGTGCGCCTGCGGACGCCGCTCGGGGTCGCGGGAGAGGCATGCCGCGATCAATTCGCGGAGGAGAGGGGGAAGTTCGTCGCGTTCGGGGACGGTGTGGCCGGTTCCCGCGTAGGCGAGTACCGCCCCCAGGGCGTACACGTCGCCCAGCGGGCGCGGCCGTCCACCGGCCGCCTGCTCCGGGGCGAGACTGCCGGAGTCGAGGCCCGGCAGGCCGCTGCGCCGCTCGCCGTCCGGGGCCGCGGCCCGTACCGCCCCGAAGCAGCTCAGGCGGGGGCCTTCGGTGGTGAGCAGTACGGCGTCGGGGGACAGGCCCGCGTGCGTCACGCCGTGGGCGTGGGCGGTGGCCAGCGTCCGGGCGAGGGCGGCGCCCAGCGCCCGTACGAACGGCTCGGGCAGCGGACCGTCGTGAGCCCGCAGGGCGGCGGGGAGCGGCAGGGCCGGGACGTACGGCGCCGTGCACCAGGGGAGGTCCGCCGTGCCGCCGACCTCCCCGACCGGCAGGAATCCCGGAATCGAGAGCCGGCGGGCACCCTCCGCCTCGATCGCCCAGCGGGTCGGGTCGACGTCGGCGCGCGGGAGGCAGGCGAGGTACGTGCGGTCGCCGTCGGCGCTGCGGGCGATGAAGCGGCGTGCGGGAACGGCCGTGTAGGAGTCCGCATCGAGCCGGGCCAGGTTGATGTGGGGCCCGGTCCGTGGAGGGTCGTCATGGCGCAGCCGTTCCATGCGCGCTCTCCCCCGGTCCGTGATGATCCGGGACCAGCCTACTCAAGCGCCGGTGCGGGGGCGGAGGGCGGTGTCGCAGGCGGCCGGGCCGTGGGGCGGAAGGCTCTGAGAGCCCGGTTCCTGAGCCCCTCCTTACTGCTTCCTTAAGCGGACCCTAAGGATCCCCTCCCGCCGCCCGGATCCGGTGAAAGCCGTGGTCCGGGGGGCTAGCTTGGCGGGGCCAGGACAGGAAGGGCCCGATGTGGCGCCGCCGGGGGGCGGCGCCGCGGAGCCCATTTCCGATTCCGCCGGCGCTCCCCCGCCTTGTGCCCGAAGGAGATCCACCCATGCCCGCACGCCGCACCGTGACCCGTATCGCCGGCAGCGCCGTCGTCGCCGGACTGGCCCCGCTCGCGCTGGCCGCGTACGCCGCCGCTCCCGCGGCCGCCCACGGCTCGATGACGGACCCGGTCAGCCGGGTGGCCGCGTGCTACGCGGAGGGCCCGGAGGCCCCGCGGTCGGCGGCGTGCAAGGCGGCGGTCCAGGCGAGCGGGGCGCAGGCGTTCTACGACTGGAACGCGGTGAACATCGCCAACGCGGCCGGGAACCACCGGGCGTTGATCCCGAACGGCCAGCTGTGCTCCGCCGGCAACGACAAGTACCAGGGTCTGGACCTGGCCCGGGCCGACTGGCCGGCCAGTCCGATGACCGCCGGCGCGCACACCTTCCGCTACAAGGGCACGGCTCCGCACAAGGGTTCCTTCGAGCTGTACGTCACGAGGGACGGGTACGACCCGGCGCAGCCGCTGAAGTGGGCCGACCTGGAGCCCGCTCCCTTCGCGAAGGCCACCGACCCGGGCATGCAGAACGGCGACTACGTCTTCCAGGGCACCGTCCCGAACAAGTCCGGCCGCCACCTGATCTACAGCATCTGGCAGCGCTCCGACAGCCCGGAGGCCTTCTACACCTGCTCGGACGTGGTCTTCGGCAAGGACAACGGAGGCAACGGGGGCAACGGCGGCGGGGGCGGCGGGGGCGGCGGCAACGGCGGCACGCAGACCGGCAAGCCCAGCACCAAGCCCACCGCGAAGCCCAGCGCGAGCTCCGCCCCCTCGGCGCCGACGGACCAGCAGATCGCCGACGGCGCGGACAAGTCCACGGTGGAGCACAACGGGCACGGCGACAACGACCCGAAGACCAACGGCAGTACGGCCGTGCCGACGGCCGTCGACACCACCACCGCCGCCGCGGCCCCGCAGAACGACAACCTCGCGCAGACCGGCGGCAGCAGCGCCACCCCGTCGATCGCGATCGCCGGGGCCGGCGCCCTGTCCGTCGGCGCGGCCGTGCTGTTCGCCGTGGCCCGCCGCCGTGCGACGACCGGGGGAGGGTCGCGCCGCTAGTCGAAGACCGAGGCGCAGGTGGTCCGTTCGGCGTGGGCCGGGTCGAGGGCGTTGAGCGCCTCGTGCCACGCGATCCGGTCCGTGATCCCGATGCCGGCGTGTTCCGAGAAGTCCAGGACGCACAGGTCCTGGAGTACGACGTTCCGTACGTTCGGGCCGTCCAGGAACTGGGTCCGGTACGGGGTCACCACCTCGTCGTACTTGGTCGCGATCACCGTGTACTTCACCCCGGGCACGGTGTCACCGCCCTCGTTCAGCTTCTGCTGGAAGGGGGATCCGGCGATCTGGTCGGCGAGGCCCGGGGTCGCGGTGCTGATGAGGTCCTCGGCCCCGGGGAAGTACGGGAGGAGCTTGGTGAAGCCGAGCAGGGTGGTGCCGTGGTTGCTGGGCGCGAGCCCGACCAGGGCGCTCACCTTCTCGGCGCCGCCGAGGAACTTCAGGTAGTAGCGCGGCATCATGCCGCCCTGCGAGTGGCCGATGATGTCGGTCTTGGCGGAGCCGGTGGAGGCGAGCACCTTGTCGACGAAGACGTCGAGCTGCTCGGCGGACTTGTCGATGGGACCGAGCCCGTGGAAGAAGGGCACGCCGGGCAGTTGCCCGTAGTCGAGCGAGTAGACGCAGTACCCGCGGTGCACGAGGTACGGCGCGAGGCCGAGCCAGTTGTCGACGGAGTTGCCGAAGGTGCCGTGCACGAGCACGACGGGGCGCGGGTGCGCGGCGGACGGCTTGCAGGACCAGTTGTTCCAGCCGCTGCTGGGTGCGGTCGCGGCCTGCGCGGTGCCGGTGGGGGCGACGAGCGCGGCGGCGGTGAGGGTGAGGACGGCCAGCGGGCGGAGCAGGCGTCTCCAGGGCAGCATCGTGTGATCTCCTTGCGGGTCGACTCAAGGGGATGGGCGTGGGGGTTCGTCCCGTGATCCGGATCACAAAGGGGGGCTGCTGCCGCCAAATTACGGGCGAGTAGCAACGCATGGAAGTTACGCGTCGGTAAAAACTCGCGTGTCGCCGATCCTCCGTCAGGCCGCGAGCGTGCCGCGGGCGATGGCCTGCGGCCCGAAGCGTGCGCGGACCCGGTCCGTGACGGCTTCCAGGCGGCGGGCCTTCTCGTCCTCGGGGTCCAGACTGAGCTGCCGCGCGGCCCGTTCGGCCGGGGTCAGGTCCTCGGCCCGCAGGGACAGCGCACGGACCCGGGCCCGTTGCAGGCCGAGGCCCGCGTACAGGGCGTAGGCGGTCGCGGTCAAGGCGGCGGAGTGCGCGGTGGGTTCGGCCAGGATGCGCGTCCGCGTGAGCGTGGTGCGGTCGGCGCAGCGGACGGTGAGCGAGAGGGCGCGGCAGACCTGCCCCCGGCCCTCTTCCTGTGTACGAAGCTTCGCGCCGAGCTCATGCGTCAGCGAGAGCAGGGCCCGCCGGTGCCGCGCGGGATCCAGCTCGTCCCGGTCGAAAGCCCGCTCGGCGGCGATGCTGCGGGCGCCCGCCCCCGGCTGGACGGGGGTCCGGTCGATCCCGAGGGCGCGCTCGTGCACCTCGCGCCCGAGCCGGGCGCCGAGGATCCGCCGCAGGGCCGCGGGCGGGGCGGCGGCGACCCGGCCGACGGAATCCAGGCCGTAGGAGCACAGGGTGCGGGCGGCCTTGGGGCCGACCCCGTCGAGGACGGTGACGGGCTTGCCCGCCAGGAAATCCCGTACGGCGGCGGGCCGTTCGGGAATCACCAGGGTCTGCCCGGGCCGGGTCTCGCGGACCGCCGCCCGGGCCAGCATGGGGTTGCCGGCCACGCCGACGGCCGCGTCCACCCCGTACAGGGCGAGGGCCCGGACCCGGATCACGGCGGCCAGCCGGGCGGCGTCGCAGCCGAAGTAGCGCAGCGCGCCCCGGACATCGGCGAGGGCGGTGTCCGGTGGCAGGGCCTGCACGGCCGGGGTGACGCCGCCGAGCAGCGCGAGCACCCCGGCGTACGCCTCGGCCCCGAGCGGTCCCCCGTCGGCCGGGCGCAGCCGCAGGCACATCACGGCCGCGCGGTCCCCTGCCCCCGCGTCCGCGATCCGGCCGGTGGTCATCCCGCGCTCCCGGGGCTGGAGTGCCACAGCTTGCGGCCGGTCGCGGGGCCGGTGCCGGGGGGCTGGAGGTCGGCCCAGGGGTTCATCTCGTACCCCGTGGAGAAGTGGATCCGGCGGCCCGCTCCCCGCTCGCCCGCCGCACCGTCGCCGTCGCCGTCGCCGGACGCGGCCGACGGGGCCGACGGGGCCGACGCGGTCGGCTCGGCCAGCCGGGCCGCGACCGCGTCCAGGCCGCCCGCCGCCCGCAGTTCCACCAGCTCCGCCAGGTTCCACGCCACCGCCCCGACCACGCTCAGGCTCTGCGGGCCCCGCCGCTGCACGACGCCCCGTACCAGCAGCAGGAAGGAGTGGAAGACGGTGTGCGCGCACCGCTCGTGGCTGTCGTCGAAGAAGGCCAGGTCGACCAGGCCCGTCCCGTCGTCCAGCGTCGTGAAGATGACCCGCTTCCCGGACCGGATCGGCGGGGTCTGGGTGGCCGCCTTGGCCCCCGCGACCAGGACGGTCCGCCCGTGTTCGATGTCCCGCAGCCGGCGCGCCGGGATCACCCCCAGCTCGGCCAGGAAGGCGTGGTGGTCCGCCATCAGGTGCCGCGAGGCGTCCATGCCGAGGACGCCCAGCTCGGCGCTGAGCCGTTCCGCGTCGGTCAGGTCGGGCAGCCCGACGGAGGCCGTGGACCGGCCGCCCTCCAAGGGGAGTTGGGCGCCGCCCCGGACTCCCGCCGCCCGCTGCGCGCCGTGCAGCTCCGTCAAGTGCAGCAGCAGGTCGCGCCGGTTGGCACCGAAGGCGTCCAACGCCCCGACCTGGGCCAGCCGTTCGGCCACCGGGCGGCCGGGGTGCGCCCGGTCCCAGAAGTCGCGCAGGGAGGCGTACGGCTGTCCGGTCTCGATCCGCTCCGCCTCGGCCTCGCTGATGCCGTGGACGTCGGACAGCCCGAGCCGCAGCCCCCACACACCGGCCGGATCGGACACCAGTTCGATGCGGTGGGCGACCGCCGACCGGTTCACGTCCAGCGGCAGCACCGGCACGCCCCGCCGCCGCGCGTCCGCCAGCAGCAGCCGCTTCGGGTACATCCCCGGATCGTGCGTGAGCAGCCCGGCGTAGAAGGCCGCCGGATGGTGCGCCTTCAGCCACGCCGACTGGTAGGTGGGCACGGCGAAGGCCACCGCGTGCGCCTTGCAGAAGCCGTACGAACCGAAGGCCTCCACGATCTCCCAGGTCCGGGCGATCACCTCCACCGGATATCCGTGCTCGGCCGCCTTCGCCGCGAACCAGACCTTGATCCGCGCCTGCGACTGCGGGTCGGACAGCCCGCGCCGCACCCGGTCCGCCTCGTCCCGCCCGCAGCCGGTCATGACGTGCACGATCTCGATGATCTGCTCGTGGAAGACCACCACCCCGTACGTCTCGCGCAGCGCCTGCGCCAGGTCCTCGTGCGGGAAGCGGACCGGCGCCCGCCCGTGCCGGGCCTCGATGAAGGGCCGCACCATGTCGGCCGCCACCGGCCCCGGCCGGAAGAGGGAGATGTCGACGACCAGGTCGTGGAAGGTCGACGGCTGGAGCCGTCCCACCAGGTCGCGCTGGCCCGGCGATTCGATCTGGAAGCAGCCCAGCGTCTCGGCCGAGCGGATCAGCTCGTACGTGGCCCGGTCCCCCGGCGGCACCTGCGCCGGGTCGTCCAGGTCGAGCTCCTGCCCGGTGCCGCGCCGGATCTCCGCGACCGCGTGCGCCATCGCGGACTGCATCCGTACGCCCAGGACGTCGAGCTTGAGCAGCCCGAGCTCCTCCACGTCGTCCTTGTCGAACTGGGACATGGGGAAGCCCTCGCCGCTGGTGGGGACGACGGGCGTACGGGCGAGCAGCGAGGCGTCGGAGAGCAGCACCCCGCACGGGTGCATGGCGATCCCGCGCGGCAGCGCGTCCAGCGCTTCGACGAGCTCCCACAGCCGCCCGTACGACTCCCCCCGTACGTCGCGCAGTTCGGGGAGTTCCTCCAGTGCGGCGCGGGCGTCGCGGGCCCGGATGTGCGGGAAGGCCTTGGCGAGCCGGTCGACGGCGGCCGGGTCCATGGACAGGGCGGCGCCGACGTCGCGGATGGCGTGCCGGACCCGGTAGGTCTCGGGCATGGAGACGGTGGCGACGCGCTCGGTGCCGAACCGGTCGATGATCCGCCGGTAGACCTCCAGCCGGCGGGCGGACTCCACGTCGATGTCGATGTCGGGCAGGACCCGCCGGCGCTTGGACAGGAAGCGCTCCATCAGCAGGCCGTGCGCGACGGGGTCGGCGTGCGCGATCCCGAGCAGGTGGTTGACGAGGGAGCCGGCGCCGGAGCCGCGTGCGGCCACTCGGATGCCCATCTCCCGTACGTCGTCCACTACTTGAGCGACCGTCAGGAAGTACGAGGCGAAGCCGTGGTAGGCGATGATGTCGAGCTCGTGGTGCATCCGCTCCCAGTACGCGCGGTCGTCCGCGTAGCCGCGCAGCACCATGCCCGCCGAGGCGCGGGAGGCGAGGACCCGCTGGGCGCTGCGGTGGGCCGCGCCGACGAGCCGGGCCTCGGGGAAGTGCACGGAGCCCATGCCGAGGTCGTCCTCGGGGTCCACGGAGCAGGCCTCGGCGGTGTGCCGGGTCTCGGCGAGCAGGCGCCTGGCGTCGGCGGGGCGCAGGCCGGCGGCCCGGGCGATCCGGTCGGCGGCCTCGGCCATGGCGTCGGGGCCCTTGAGCCAGCGCTCGCCGGTGTCGAGGGGCCCCCGGTGGTCGATGGGGACCAGGCGGCGGGCCGCGTCGAGGATGTCGGCGACCGGGCCCTGGCCGGGGTCGGCGTAGCGGACGGCGTTCGTGAGCACGGCCGGGACGCCCTGCTCGGCGGCGAAGCCGACGGTACGGGCGGCCAGCCGCAGCGAGCCGGACCCGGTGCCGGTGCGGCCGTGGTGGACGGCCTCCAGGCGCAGGGAGTCCCCGTAGATCTCCCGCCAGGGCGCCAGCAGCCGGGCGGCCCGGTCGGGGCGCCCGGCGGCGAGCGCCCGCCCCACCTCGGAGCCGGGCCCGAGCAGGACGAGGACGCCCTCGCCGCGCAGGGCGCTCCAGGGCAGCAGCGGGACCTCGGCGGCCCCCGCGTGGGCGGCGGTGACCATCCGGCACAGCTCGGCCCATCCGGCGGCCCCGTCCCGGGCCAGGAAGACGGCCCGGGCGGCGGACTCGTCGACGAAGGCCCCGCCCTTGACGGGGGTGCGCCGCCGGTACGAGGCCTCGCCCGTACGCACGCCACCCGCGCCGCCCGCGCCGCCGGCACCGCCCGCGGCGGAGCCGGCCGAGCCCCCCGACCCGGCCGACCCCGCCGGAGGCGACACGGCCATGTCCACCCCGAACAGCGGCCGGATGCCCGCCTTCGCGCACGCCTTGGCGAACCGCACGGCGCCCGCCAGGGTGTCGCGGTCGGTCAGGGCGAGGGCGTCCATGCCCCGCTCGGCGGCGCGTTCCGCCAGCCGTTCGGGGTGCGAGCCTCCGTAGCGCATGGAGAACCCCGAAACGGTGTGCAGATGCGTAAAACCAGGCACCCGCGGCCTCCTGCTTCGCTCGTAGAACACCTCCTCCCCCAGCTCCACCATAGAGCAATTCGAATATCCGTGCGAAACGCTTGTTCGATCGTCTGAGGTCATCCATTCGGCCCCTCCCCTGCTGCGCCCCGCCCCCCGTACGCCGAGCGTGTGAACATGACCCAGCGCACCGAGAGCACCGCCCCAGGCCCGTCCCAAGGCTTCCTCGCCGAGATCAAGGACGCCGTGACCACCCGGGCAGCCCTGCTGGTCCTGGGAGTGCTGGTCCTCCAGCTCGCCTTCATCACCTCGTACATCGGGGCCTTCCACCATCCGAAGCCCAGCGAGATCCCGATCGCCGTGGCCGCCCCCGCCGCACCGGTGGCCGAGCAGTCCGCGAAGCAGCTCGCGGCCCTGCCCGGCAAGCCCCTCGACCCGCACGCGGTCAAGGACGAGGCGGCGGCGCTCGCACAGATCGGCAACCGGGACGTCGACGGCGCGCTGATCATCGACCCGGCCGGCAAGACCGACAGGCTGCTGGTCGCCTCCGGCGGCGGAGCCTCGCTGTCCCAGGCCCTGGAGGAGATCGTGGGCCTCGCCGAGAAGGCCCAGGGGCGCACGGTCCGGGTCACCGACGTGGCCCCGGCCGACAAGGGCGACAGCCGCGGCCTGAGCTCCTTCTACCTGGTGGTCGGCTGGTGCGTGGGCGGCTACCTGTGCGCCGCGATCCTCGCGATCAGCGCGGGCGCCCGCCCGGCGAACTCCGCCCGCGCCGTCATCCGGCTCGGCGCGCTGCTCGCGTACGCGATCGCCGCCGGGCTGCTCGGGACGGTCATCGCGGGCCCGGTCCTGGGCGCGCTGCCCGGCAGCATCATGGGCCTGTGGGGGCTGGGCACCCTGGTCGTCTTCGCGGTCGGCGCGGTCACCCTCGCCTTCCAGGGGCTGGCGGGCGTGGTCGGCATCGGCCTCGCGATCCTGCTGATCGTGGTGTTCGGCAACCCGAGCGCGGGCGGCGCCTACCCGTACCCCCTGCTGCCACCGTTCTGGAAGGCCATCGGCCCGGCCCTGCCGCCGGGCGCCGGTACGTACGCCGCGCGCTCCATCGCGTACTTCAAGGGGAACGGCGCGGGCGGGCCGATGCTGGTGCTGGCCGCCTGGGCGGTGGCCGGCGCGGCCGTCACCGTGGCCTGCGCGGTGTTCCGCAGGGGCCGGCCGGGGGCCGCCGTGGGGAGCGGGCTCCCCGATGACGCGCCCTCCGTACCCCGCTTCGCGGGCGGGGGCACGGACGCCGGGTGAGGAGCCTTTCCCCACCCCGCCCCTTCCCGGAACTGGGGGCTCCGCCCCCATGCCCCCGCGCCTCGAACGCCGGCGAGGCTGGATCTTCAGCCCCGCCCGGCGTCAGGCCGTCCGGTGGACCACCTCGCCCGCGACCACCACCGTCTCCGCGACCGTGCCCGGGATCCGCTCCGGCGGGATGCGCAGGATGTCCCGGGACAGGACCACGAAGTCCGCCGCCTTGCCCACCGTGAGGGAACCGCGCTCCCGCTCCAGGAAGTTGGCGTGGGCGGAGCCCATCGTGTAGCCGTGCACGGCCGTCGCCACGTCCACCGTCTCGGCCGGCTGCCACGGCTCGCCGCCGGCGAGGGGGCGGCGGGTCACCGCCGTGTAGATGCCGACCATCGGGTCCATCTCCGCCACGTTCCAGTCGCTGGAGAACGCCAGCACCGCCCCGGCCTCGTGCAGGCTCCGCATCGGCCAGGCCTTGTGCCAGCGGCCCTCGCCCACGTTCTGCGCCCAGTCCTGGCCCGGCCCCGCGATCTCCGGCGCGCAGTGCCGCGGCTGCATGCACGCGACCACGCCCAGCTCCGCGAAGCGCGGTACGTCCGCCGGGTCCAGGCACTCCACGTGCACCACCTGGTGGCGGGCGTCGCGCGGGCCGTTCACCGTCCGCGCGTGCTCCACCGCGTCCAGCACGGTCCGGATCCCCCGGTCGCCCGTGGCGTGCACGAAGCACTGGAAGCCCCGCGCGTCCAGCCCGGCCAGCAGCTCCGCGAACTCCTCGGCCGGGTAGAAGGTCTCGCCCCGGTGCGTGCCGCACCCCGCGTACGGCTCCAGCAGCGCGGCCGTACGCGGTTCCACCACGTCGTCGATGTACAGCTTGAGCGGCCCGACCCGCAGCCGCTCCCCGGAGAACCGGCGGGCCGCTTCCTCGAAGTCGGCCAGGTCGCTCTCGCCCGTACCCCGCGGGTGGAACAGCGCGGCGACGATCCGCGAGCGCAACCGCCCTTCCGCCCGGGCCCGTTCGTAGAGGGCGAGGTCGTCGAGGGAGTTCTGCGGCTCCACCACCGTGGTGATGCCGAAGCCGATCGCGTCGTCGAGGCTCTTCGCGAGCCGCCCGTACTGCCGCTGCGGCGAGGCCCACGGGACGCCCAGCTCGCGCAGCGCCCGGTGGCCGTCCCGCGAGAGCCCCTTGACGGCGAAGTCCTTGACGAATCCGGTGGGTTCGCCCGCGGCCGGGTCCACCACGGCCGTGCCGAACGGCAGATCGGTGTGGTCCCGCGAGACCCCGAGCCGCCGCATCGCGGCCGTGTTCAGCCAGGCCGTGTGCACGTCGTACGAGAGCACGAGCGCCGGGGTGTCCCCCGTGACCGGGTCCAGGTCGGCGGCGCACGGCATCCGCCCGCCCGGGATCGCGGAGTAGTCGAAGGCCTCGGCCTCGATCCACTGCGCGTCCGGGTTGGCCGCCCGCCAGGCCAGGATCCGCTCGTGGATGCCCTCCAGGGTGCGCACCCCGGCGAGCTGCACGCAGGCGTCGTCCGAGCCGAGCCGGACGTGGTTGTGCGCGTCGATGAAGCCGGGCAGGACCAGCTTCCCGCCCGCGTCGATCCGCTCGGTGTCCGGGCCGGCCCAGGCCGCGGCCTCGGCGTCGGGACCGACCCAGACGATCACCCCGTCGTGCACGGCCAGGGCTTCGGCCTCGGGGAGGTCCGGGTCCACGGTGTGGATGCGGGCTCCGGTGAGCAGCAGGTCGGCGGGGAAGGGGCGTGCCATGTGGGTGTGCTCCATTGCGTAGGGCGTGCGGTTCAGGCGGCCGGGACGTACGAGGGGACGCGCCGGGCGAGGACCCAGTACGTGAGGGCCGAGACGACCGAGCCGAGCAGGGTCAGGTCGGCGCCGCCGAGCGGGGCCACGAGCGGCCCGGTCCACAGCTCGGAGTCGCAGGTCAGGGCCGCGAAGGCCATGCCGGTGAGCAGGGCGGCCATGCCGGCCGGGTGGTAGCCGGCCCGGTACCAGTAGGCGCCCGCGCTCCCGGCGTGCAGCGCGTCGGCGTCGTAGCGGCAGCGGCGCAGCAGCATGTCGGCGAGGAAGACCCCGCCCCAGGGGGCGAAGACGATGATCAGCAGGGAGAGGAAGGAGAGCAGTGAGGTGGTGAAGTCGGTCAGGAACAGCGCGGCAACCGAGCCGGCGGCGGTGACGGCGGCGCTGATCGCGAGGGCGCGGGCGCGGCTCCACGGGATGCCGAGGACCTGGAGGTTCAGGCCGGACGAGTAGAGGGTGATGATCGAGTTGGTGACGGAGCCGCCGAGTACGAGGGCCAGGAACAGCGGCTGGAACCAGCCCGGGAGCAGGCCCTGCGCGCCCGCGACCGCGTCGGTCATGTCGGTCTGGGTGGCGGCGGCCACGCCCGCGACGCCGAGGGCGACGGAGGAGGCGAAGCCGCCGAGGGCGCCGGTCCAGGTGATGGACCTCAGCGAGGTGGTGCGGGGCAGGTAGCGGGTGTAGTCGGCGGGCATCGGCAGGTACGAGAACGGCCCGGCGAGCATGACCACGAAGGCCAGGCTCCATCCGGAGAGGCCGGGAGCGGCGGCCGGGGCGGAGGTGTCGGCGCCGGGCAGGACGAGGACGAGCAGCGCGCCGAAGCCGGCGGCGAGGACGTACGCGGCCCAGCGCTCGGCGAACTGCACGGTGGCGTGGCCCCACAGGGTGACCGCGAAGGTCAGCGCGAGGGTGATCGCGAGGGCGAGGGCGCGGGCCGGCTTGCCGTCCGCCAGGCCGGTCTCGGCGAGGAACAGCTCCAGGGCCAGGGTGCCCACGACCGTGTTGACGATGGTGTAGCCGATGCTCACCACCCAGTTGAGCACCCCGGCCGGGAAGTTGCCCCGGACGCCGAAGGCGGCGCGGGAGATGACCAGGGTGGCGGTGCCGGTGCGGATGCCGCCGAGCCCGGCGGCGCTGACGGCGAAGAACGCCAGTCCGCTGATCACGACCACGGCGGTGGCCTGCCAGAAGGAGAGCCCGAAGGCCACGGCCAGGGCGCCGTTGATCACGTAGGTGAAGGTGAGGTTGGAGCCGAACCAGAGCCAGAACAGGTCCTTGGCGCTGCCGTGCCGTTCCTCGTCCGGGATCGGGTCGATGCCGTGCGTCTCGACTCTGAAGACCTCGTCGCTCATGTGCGTACACCTCTGACTGATCTTGAACGGCGTTCTAAGTTCTTGAATGGCATTCAAGATGAGGGGTGCACCGCCCGACCGTCAAGACCCCGCGCGGGATAAGGTCTGGCCAGGACGTGCGGAGGGCGGGACGGTGGCGGGAGCGGTGGCGGGAGCAGCACGGCGGCGCGACGGGCGGATCGCCCAGGAGCGGATGCTCGAAGAGGCCATGGCGGCGATCGCCGAGGACGGGCTGGCCGCGCTCACCATGTCCGCGCTGGCCGAGCGGCTCGGCACCAGCGGCGGCCACATCCTGTACTACTTCGGCAGCAAGGACCGGCTCCTGCTGGAGGCCCTGCGCTGGAGCGAGGACCTCCTCACCGGGGAGCGCCGGGCCCTGCTGGGCCGCCGGGTGACGGCCGCCCGCAAGCTCGACCTGTTCCTGGAGCTCTACCTCCCCGAGGGGCCGCGCGACCCGCGCTGGACGCTGTGGATCGAGCTGTGGGCCCGTACGGCCTCCAACGAGCCGCTCAAGGCGGCCCAGGAGGAGATCGACGAGGGCTGGCAGCGCGACCTGGAGGCACTGCTGACCAAGGGCGTGGACCAGGGCCGGTTCGCCCCCCTGGACGTGCCGGCGCGCGCCTCGGAGCTCCTCGCCCTGCTGGACGGGCTGAGCACCCGGGTGGTGCTGGGCCAGCGCGGCTCGGACCGCGCCCGGGCCCTGGAACAGGCCCGCTCGGCGACCGCCCTGCTCGTCCCCCGCACCTAGGCCGTCTCTTTCGGATCTTGTCGGGCCCGTCTCGTTGGCCTGCGTGGCGGGAACTCCTTCATTTCGACCGGCCCGAACCGGCGAGCCGCCCTTTTCCCCGACGACTCAGCCCGAAGCTCCAATTCGACGCCCAAAAGCGGAAGCGACCGTGCCGAAAAGCCCATTCCGTGCAGACAGAAGGGCCCTTCACCCGCGTCCACGCCCCCTCGAAAGCCTGGTTGACCTGGGCACATGCGGGAAGACCAAAGACCTCGGCGCGCCTGTGAAACCATTCACAGGAATTTCGCGCGAAGTGCGCCCTACCGCGCTCCTCCCCCAGCGCGCACAATCACCGTGACGACTCAAGTCGACCGTGAGGGAGGGAACGCGTGCGCAAGCAGGTGCGCGCCGCGGACGGACGCGCTCTGACGGTGGAGCGCTGGGGTGATCCGGACGGCAAACCCGTTTTTCTGCTCCACGGCATGCCCGGCAGCCGCCTGGGCCCGGCCCCCCGCGGCATGGTCCTCTACCAGCGCCGGATGCAGCTCATCGCCTACGACAGACCCGGCTACGGAACCTCCGACCGCCACCCGGGCCGCACCGTCGCCGACGTGGCCCAGGACGTGGCCGCCGTCGCCGACGACCTCGGACTGGAGACCTTCGCCGTGGCCGGCCGCTCCGGCGGCGCCGCGGGCGCCCTGGCCTGCGCCGCCCTGCTCCCGGACCGGGTCACCCGGACCGCGGCGATGGTGGGCCTGGCCCCCCGCGACGCGGAGGACCTGGACTGGTTCGCCGGCATGGCCGCCTCGAACGTGAAGGAGTACACCACCGCCACCGACGACCCGGAGGAGCTCGCGGCCCGGCTGATCCCGCGCGCCGCCGGCATCCGCAAGGACCCGGGCCGACTGCTGGACGAGCTGCGCCGGGAGCTCACCGCCAACGACCGCATGATCGTCTCGGACACCGGCCTGCGGTCGATGCTGCTGCGCAACTACAGCGAGGGGCTGCGCCATTCGGCGTACGGCTGGATCGACGACGTCCTGGCCTTCAGCCGCCCCTGGGGCTTCGACCCGGCCGACATCCGCTGCCCGGTGCTGATCTGGCACGGGGAGCTCGACGTGTTCTCCCCCGTGGGCCACTCCCGATGGCTGGCCCGCCGCATCCCGGGGGCCACCACCACCTTCGAGCCGGCCGCAGCGCACTTCGCGGCCTTCCGCGCGCTGCCCGACGTACTGAACTGGCTGCTCCGCGACCTGCCCGCCGACGACCTCACCCCCCGCGGCCTGGCTCCCGACCTCAGCGAACAGCAGCCCGCCTAGGCCCCCTCCCGACCTGTGTCCCGTCCCTGCCCGAGCAGGCCGTGGGGAGCGCTCATGGCGATCACCACGGCCGAGGAGAACGCGACGTCAGGCACCGATGGGGGGCAGCGCCTTCGCCTGGCCGAGCTCGTGCCAGTCGATGGCCTCGCGCACGGCTCCGATGAAGCCGTTCCAGAAGTGGGCCTCGTTCCCGACTCCCTTGCCGGCGGTGTCCCTGCGGCTGTCCCCGCCGCTGAAGTTTTCGAACATCGCCTTGCGCAGTTCGGTGGATATCTCCAGCTGGGCACCGGCTCCGGTGCGCGAGCGGTTGACGATGTTCGCCGGGTCGTCGCCGTTCATTGCGGAGTCGTCGCCCGCGAGGGTCACCTTCACGGAGAGCTCGGGGTTGTCGGTCCGGGTCTTGAGACCGTACTTGTCGAAGGCCCACGCCAGGCTCGTCATCAGCCGCTTGTCCCGGCCGCCGATGAGGATCTCCTTGGCCAAGGGGTTCTCCTTCGGCCTGAAGCCGTGCAGGGAGACGGCGTACAGGTTGTTGGCGCAGACGGCCAGGGCTGCCGGGTCGTCACAGTGGGCCGACGTGACGTGGAGCTCGTCGTGGGAGGTCAGCGCCTCGAACATCCAGTAGTCCCGCTGCACCAGGCCGGGCACGGCGGCCGGCATCGTGTCCGGCTTGGCGGGGTCGGTGTTCGGATCCTGGTCGTGCCTGTAGCCGGCGATGGCCAGACACAGCTCGCTCGTGCCCGGCTCTATGGCGCCGCCGTGCGGGGCGATGACGGCCGTACTGCGGACGGCACTGCTCACGGGCCTCAGGTTGTCGCCGAACTCGGACCGGGCGCCGCACCGGAAGCGACGCATCCAGTCGGTGCCCTCCTTGTACTCGCTGCTGCTGTAGAGCGTGGTGTTCGAGTCGAAGTGCTCCGTCGTGGGGGAGCTGACGCTCCCCTCCGCGGCGGCCGTACTGCCGTTTCCGGCCAGGTCGTTGAGCAGGGGCAGGCTGGCGGCCGCAACCGCCACGGAGGTCAGCACGCTACGTCGGCTGGTGAAATTCATGCGGTGATCATCTCCGATGCCGCCGGCCCGGCGATGACCGGATCCCGCTCCCGGCGGTAACCGGATCCCGCCCGGCCGACCGGATCCCGCCCGCCCGACCGGGCCGCGCCGGCCGTCCGGAGGCCGACCACGACGCACCGAGGACGGACCGATCACCCGCCCCGCTCCGCGACCCCACCAGGAGAAATGGATCTTGCCATCCGGCGAACGGCCGAATAAGCCACCTCGGAAATCCGTTGCGGTTGCTCTAGAACGGTTGACCAGGCGTCATGTCTCGGTTGCCAAT
Organism: Streptomyces sp. NPDC030995; assembly: GCF_055571215.1. Classification (NCBI taxonomy): domain Bacteria; kingdom Bacillati; phylum Actinomycetota; class Actinomycetes; order Kitasatosporales; family Streptomycetaceae; genus Streptomyces; species Streptomyces sp. NPDC030995. Next base: position 73,561 of record NZ_JBVIFS010000003.1, on the reverse strand, counting down.
GGGGTGTGGCCGAGTAAAGTCCACGCATGACGGCAGCGCGTCGCTGTTTGTCATACGCATGCCCATTCCACATGGCTTCCCCAAGGACGGTGTCGTGAACACTTCCGCAACCCCCGCGACCAGCACGGTCAAGGCCCGCCGGGTCCCGCTCACCAAGATCGACGTCCACACCGCCTCCGCGGTGTCGACGCTCGGCCGCGTGCTGCCGACCGAATCCGGTCGTTCGGTTCAGGCGCCGATCTTCAACTCCGCGCTCTGACACCGAAGTAAGCGCTCTAGACTGGTGGAATGACCGGCCTGATCGCATTTCGCGAGATCGTCCTGAAAGTTCACAGCAGATGCGATCTTGCTTGTGATCATTGCTATGTCTACGAACACGCAGATCAGAGCTGGCGAGCCCGGCCGAAAGTGATCTCCCCCGAGGTTATTTCGCATACCGCGTCGCGGCTCGCCGAACATGCCCGTGACCATGCACTCCCCTCCGTCACGGTGATTCTCCACGGAGGGGAACCCCTGTTGGCGGGCACCGCCCGGCTCCGGCTCGTCTGCCAGGAGTTCAGCCGGGCGCTGGCCGGAACCTCGGCCCTCGACCTGCGGATCCACACCAACGGGCTCCAGCTCAGCACCCGTTACCTCGACCTCTTCGACGAGTTCGGCGTCCGGGTCGGCATCTCCCTCGACGGCGACCGCGCCGCCAACGACCGCCACCGCCGCTTCGCGGACGGCCGTACCAGCCACCCGCTGGTCCTGGCAGCCGTCGCCCTGCTCCGCTCGGAGCCCTACCGCCACCTCTACCAGGGCCTGCTCTGCACCGTGGACGTGGCCAACGACCCCGTGGCCGTCCTGGACGCGCTCGTCGAGCTCGGTCCCCCGCGCGTGGACTTCCTCCTCCCGCACGCCACCTGGGAGACCCCGCCGGCCCGCCCCGACGGCGCCCCCGACGCGTACGCGCGCTGGCTCCTGCGGATCTTCGACCACTGGGAGCGCCTCGGCCGCCCGGTACCCGTACGGCTCTTCGAGTCCCTGCTCTCCACCCTGCGCGGCGGGCCCAGCCTCACCGAGTCGCTCGGCCTCGCGCCCACGGACCTCGTCGTCGTCGAAACCGACGGGACCCTGGAACAGGTGGACTCCCTCAAGAGCGCCTTCGAGGGCGCCGCGGCCACCGGCTTCAACGTCTTCGACCATTCGTTTGACCAGGTCGCGGCCCATCCCGGGGTCCGCGCCCGGCAGCTGGGCCTCGCGGGCGTCAGCGATGCGTGCCGCCGCTGCCCCGTCGTACGTTCGTGCGGGGGCGGGCTCTACACCCACCGCTACCGGGACGGCGGCGAAGCCGGCGGAGGCTTCGACAACCCCTCTGTCTACTGCACCGACCTGCGCGAGCTCGTGGACGGGGTCGAGGGCCGCACGGCGCCGCGGGAAACCGCGCCGCAGCTCTCCGATCCGGCCGAACTGGCCCGCTCCCAGGAGGAGCTGACCCGGGTCCTGCTGGCCCGGCTGCACGCGGACCTCGCCGCCGATCCCGGCTGGGCCCGCGCCTGGGAGCTGCTCGCCGCCGTGGAGCAGGCCGGGGACGCGGGCGCGGACGCGCTGGACGCCGTACTGGAGCACCCCTTCACCCGGACCTGGGTGCTGGCGGCCCTGGACGCCGCCCGGGAGGGCCGGCAGGACGCCCCCGAGGCTGCGCGCAGGCTGACCGCGCTGGCCGTCGCCGCCGTGCTGCGGGGCGGGCTGGACCTGCCGGCCGAGGTGGCCTACCGGGACGGCGAGGTGTACCTGCCGACGCTGGGGCTGCTGCGGCTCGGGGAGCCCGGTACGGAGGGCCGGGCCGCGCTGCGCGTCACCGACGAGGGGTACGCCGTACGGGACGGTCGCGCCGAGCACCGCTTCGGGCCCGCGGCGGGGGACGCGCGCTGGCTGCCCGTACGCACCTGGTCGCCCGGGCCGGACGCGGCCCCGGTGGCGCTGGAGGACCTCGACCCGTACCGCAACTGCTTCGCCCGCCCGCCCAGGCTCCGCCTCGGCGCCGGCGAGGCCGAGGAGTGGCGGGGCAGGCTGGACCGGGCGTGGGCGCTGCTGCACGAGGCCGTGCCCGGGTTCGCCCGGGCGGCGGCGGCCGGGCTGACCACGCTGACCCCGCTCGCGGGCGGCCCGCGGGCCGGCGGCTGGGGCGAGGCGGGCCGGCACGGGCCGGGGGCGCTCGGGGTGCCCTACGCGGCAGGGGTGCGGGAGACCGCGCTCGCGCTGCTGACCGGGCGGCGGCGGACCCGGCTGCGGGCCCTGACCGAGGTGACCGACCTGTACGCGCTGGACGGGCAGTGGCAGCACCCCTCGCCGTGGCGGGAGCGCCCGGTCCCGGTGTCCCGGCTGCTGGCCGACGTACACGAGCGGGTGGCGGTGGAGGCGTACCGGCGGGCCACCGAGGCCCCCGAGCCGGGCGGGGCGGACCGTATCCACCAGGCCCTGGACCGGCTGTCGGAGGCGGCCGAACTGACCATCACCGGCAAGCGGCTCGTCGCGGAGCTCCGCTGGGAGCTGAAGGCGGTCGACGCGTGAGCGCGGCCGCCCCGGGCCCCGGCGCCCCGGCCCCCGTCGGGCCGGGCCGGGTCCGCCAGGGCGGCACCAGCACCCTCCAGCTGGCCGTGCAGCTGCGGCTGCTGGGGGTCCGCCCCGGAATGCGGCTGATGGTGCACGCCTCGCTCGGCGGGACGGGGTTGCGCGCCGAGCAGCTGCGCGACGCCCTGACGGGCGTCCTCGGCCCGCGCGGCACCCTGGTGGTCCCCGCGTTCACTCCCGAGAACTCCAAGACCTCCCACGCCCATCTGGAGCGGATCGCGGGCCTGGACGCGTCCGGGGTACGGGCCTTCCGCGACCGGATGCCCGCCTTCGATCCGGCGAGCACCCCGAGCCAGGGCATGGGTTCCTTCGCCGAAGCCGTGCGCACCGCGCCGGGGGCCGTGCGCAGCGCCCATCCGCAGACCTCTTTCGCCGCCCTCGGCGAGGACGCGGAGCGGCTCTGCTCCGGTCACCGCGTCGAAAGCCACATGGGGGAGGAGTCACCCCTGGGGAAGTTGTGCTGGGAGGGCGGTCGGGTGCTCATGATCAATGTGGGGTTTTCGGTCTGCACCGCATTCCATCTCGCGGAGTATCGAATTCCGAAGCCCCCCTTGCGCATGTACGAGTGTGTGGTGAAGGTGAACCTTCCGGGGCGGGAGCAGGGGCCCCGGTGGGGGGAGGAGTGGACCGCATACGAGGACGTCGCGCTGGACGACAGCGATTTCGCGGAGATCGGCCGCGCGTTCCCGGATTCCCGGGTGCGCAGGGGGCGGGTGGGAGGGGCGCCGACCATGCTGTTCTCGATCCCGGATGCCGTCGATCACGCCCTTGAGTGGATGACCGAAAACAGACGCTGATTGACTGAACGATGAGGGGATGTGGCGAAGCAGCTCCGGAATGATGTTTCTTCGCTCGCATCTTCGGGACGGGGGTCGTGTGCCCGCAAAAGGGGAGCCGTACTTTTTTCTCAGTTATGCGCATACACCGAGATTCGGGGCCGGGGGACCCGACCCGGACATGTGGGTGGAGCGCCTCTTCCGCGATCTCTGCGGCCATGTCATGGCACTGACGGACCTGCCCGCCACCTACGAAGTCGGGTTCATGGACCGGGAGATACGCAGCGGTGAGGGCTGGTCGGAACGGCTCGCCCAGGCACTGGCCAAGTGCCGGGTCTTCGTTCCCCTGTTCTCGCCGCGGTACTTCGCCAGCGAAATGTGCGGAAGGGAGTGGTACGCCTTCGCGCAGCGCACCGTCCACCACGTGGCGGTCAACGCCGGCGGCTCACCGGCCGAGGCCATCGTGCCCGCGTTATGGGTACCGGTGCCGCCGACCCAACTGCCCGGCCCGGCCGAGCGTTTGCAGTTCAACCACAACACCTTCGGCGAGCGCTACGTCACCGACGGCCTGTACGGGCTGATCAAACTGCGCGGTTACGCCGAGCAGTACGAGAAGGCCGTGTACGAGCTCGCCCGGCGCATCGTCCAGGTCGGCGAGAGCGTCCACCTCGATCCCGTCCGCCCGGTGGACTACCGCGTGGTTCCGAGCGCCTTCGGCCCCGCCAACAGCCCGTCCGGCAGCCCCGCCCGAACCCTCCACGTCACCGTGGCGGCCGCCTCCCGGCACGATCTGCCGGACGGCCGCAGCCCCGAGTACTACGGGGACAGCGCGCTGGAGTGGAATCCGTACCACCCGGTGTCCCAGCGGCCCATCGCCTACGTGGCCGAGGACCTGGTCAAGAACCTCAACTACCAGACCACCATCGGCTCCTTCGACGACGAGGCCGGGCACTTCGACAGCAAGCAGCCGCCGACCCGGCCCGAGATCCTGATCGTCGACCGCTGGGTGGTGGAGGACGAGCACCGCCGCCAGCGCCTGGCCGCCTTCGACCAGGAATCCCGCCCGTGGATCAACGTGGTCGTGCCGTGGAACCGCTACGACCACCAGAGCCGCGCGAAGGAGGCCGAGTTGGCACAGCGGCTGGAGGAAACCTTGCCCGTGAAGATGAGCCAGGGCCGGGCCGCCTGCCGGGCCGCCGCCAACGGCGTGGCCAACATGGAGACCCTCGGGCAGATCCTGCCCCAGGTGGTCGAGGCCGCCGCCCAGCAGTTCCTCAGACACGCCCAGGTCTACCTGCCGGCCGGCAACACCCGCGCCGAACGCCCGCGACTGCTCGGGCCGATGGGAATGGGCGGGCCTCCCGCACCGCCGCCGGCCCCCTTCCCGCCCGACGCACACGAAGGCCACAACGACAGCAACGACACCGATCGGGGGGACGCGGATGACAGCGAGTCGTGACAGCAGGGACAGCCGTGACGGACGCATCGTCACCTTCTACTCGTACAAGGGCGGTACGGGCCGCACCATGGCGCTGGCCAACACCGCCTGGATCCTGGCGGCCAACGGCAAGCGGGTCCTCGCCGTGGACTGGGACCTGGAGGCCCCGGGCCTGCACCGCTTCTTCCACCCCTTCCTGGACCCGTCCACGCTCGGGGCCACCACCGGGGTCATCGACCTGATCAGCGAGTACGCGTGGGCCGCGACCAGCCCGGTGCAGCGCCCCGACGACTGGCACAAGGACTACGCGCGGATACAGCCGCACGCGGTCTCCCTCACCCCGGAGTCCCTCGGCTGGGAGTTCCCGGACGGCGGCACCCTGGACTTCGTCTCGGCGGGCCGGCAGAACCGCGAATACTCGGCGACCGTCTCCACCTTCGACTGGGACAACTTCTACGACCGGCTCGGCGGCGGCCTCTTCTTCGACGCCTTACGGGCCGACATGAAGCGGAACTACGACTACGTCCTGATCGACAGCCGCACCGGCCTGTCCGACATCGCGGACATCTGCACCGTCCACCTCCCCGACGTCCTCGTGGACTGCTTCACCCTCTCCGACCAGTCCATCGACGGCGCCGCCTCCGTCGCCCGCCAGATCGACGAGCGGTTCAACGACCGCGGCATCAAGATCTACCCGGTCCCGATGCGCATCGACGAGGGCGAGAAGGAGAAGGCCGACGCCGGCCGGGCGCTGGCCCGGATCAAGTTCGACCGGTTCCCGAACGGCCTGGTCGGGGACGAGCTCACCTCGTACTGGGGCGCGGTGGAGATCCCGTACCGCCCCTACTACGCCTACGAGGAGACCCTGGCCACCTTCGGCGACGAGGCCGGCCTCACCAACTCCCTGCTCTCCGCCTTCGAGCGGCTCACCACGGTGGTCACCGAGGGGGAGATCACCTCCATGCCGGTCATCGGCGAGGAGGTCCGCCTGCGCATCAGGGACGCCTTCACCCGGCGCCGCCCGGCGCTGCCGGCCGACCTGTTCCTGTCCTACGTCGCCGAGAACCGGATGTGGGCCGACTGGATCGAGTCGGTGCTCACCCGGGCCGGCTTCCGGGTCGTCCCCAAGGACGTCTCGGCCGAGCGGCCCCCCGCGACGGTCTCCGCCGGGGACACCCTGGGCGGCGCGGGCATCAGCATCGACACCGCCGCCCGGACGGTGGTGCTGCTCTCCACGGCCTACCTCAAGTCCGCCCGGGCCGTGGACGTGTGGGAGCGCGCGGCCGCCGAGGACCCGACCGGGGGCCGGCGCCAGCTGGTGCCGCTGAGGGTGGGCGACGTACGGCTCTCCACCCCCTACATCGACCGCAACCCGGTGGACCTCTTCCGGCTCGACGAGGTGCACGCCACCACCGCCCTGCTGCGCGCGGTGGAGCGGCCCATGGCCCTGCCCGACAGCGTCAACAGCGCCTCCCAGCCCGGCCCCCGCTTCCCGGGGACCGTTCCCAAGATCTGGAACGCGCCGCCCCGCAACCCCGGATTCACCGGGCGCGGCATGGTGCTGGAGCGGATGCGCGACCAGCTCGGCGGCGGCGTGGCCGTGGTGCTGCCGCAGCCGCAGACCCTGTTCGGCCTCGGCGGCGTCGGCAAGACCCAGGTGGCGCTGGAGTACGTACACCGGTTCATGGCCGACTACGACCTGGTGTGGTGGATCTCCTCGGAGCAGACCGACGACGTGGTCGCGGCCCTCGCGGAGCTGGCCGTACGGCTGGGCGTGCAGACCGGCGAGGACATGTCGGCCGCCTCCCAGGAGGCGATCGACCTGCTGCGGCGCGGGGTTCCCTCCTCCCGCTGGCTGCTGGTCTTCGACAACGCGGACGATCCCGAGACGCTCAAGCGGTTCTTCCCGCCGGGCGGCCCGGGCCATGTGCTGGTGACCTCCCGCAACCAGTCCTGGTCGCAGTACGGGGACGCGCTCCCGGTGGACGTGTTCCTGCGCGAGGAGTCCATCGAGCACCTCCAGCGCCGGGCCCCCGGGCTCAGCAGGGACGATGCCGAGCAGGTGGCGGTGGCCGTGGGCGACCTGCCGCTGGCCGTCGAGCAGGCGGGTGCCTGGATCGCGGAGACGGCGACCCCGGTGTCCGCGTACATCGAGCAGCTGGCCCAGCAGGCCGCCCGCGTACTGGGTCTGAACCAGCCGCCCGGCTACCCGGAGCCGGTGGCCGCCACGTGGAACATCTCCATAGAGCGGCTGCAGTCGCGTTCCCCGGCCGCCGTGCGGCTGCTCCAGCTCTGCGCCTTCCTCGCGCCCGAGCCGATCTCCGCGAACCTGCTCTACAGCAAGGAGATGATCGACGCCCTCAAGCCCTACGACTCCTCGCTGCAGGAGAAGCTGGTCCTCGGCCGGGTGATCCGGGAGATCGGCCGGTTCGCGCTGGCCAAGGTCGACCAGGTCAGCAACAGCATCCAGGTGCACCGCCTGGTGCAGGCCGTGATCCGGTCCCAGATGCCGGAGGAGGACCAGCGGGAGGCCCGGCACGCCGTCCACCGGATCCTGGCCGGTGCCCGTCCGGACGACGACGAGCCGATCGACAACCCGGACACCTGGCCCCGCTTCAACACCATCTGGTCGCACCTGACCCCGTCCGAGGCCCGCTACTGCAAGGAGCCGGAGACCCGCAGGCTGTTGATCGACCGCGTCCGCTACCTCTGGAAGCGCGGTGACTTCAAGGCCGCGTACGCGCTGGGCGAGGAGCTGCGGGAGGCCTGGAAGGAGCAGCTGGGCAACGACGACCTCCAGTACCTGTACCTGCGTTTCCACCTGTCGAACATCCTGCGCTCGCAGGGGCGGTTCGTGGAGGCGAAGGAGCTGGACGAGGTCACCCTGGAGCGGCAGCGGGCCGTGCTCGGCCCCTCGCACCCGCACACGTACATGACCATGAGCGGTCTCGCCAACACCCTCGGCGCGCTCGGCCAGTACGCGGAGGCGATGGAGCTGGCCACCGACGCGCACGAGGGCTTCAGCCAGATCTTCCACGAGGCGCACCCGCGCACGCTGGCCGCCGCGAACAACCTGGCGCTGAACCTGCGGCTGGTCGGCCAGTACACCAGAGCCCGTGAGATCGACCAGGAGGTGCACGACCTGCGCACGGAGGTGCTCGGGCCGGAGCACCCGTACACCCTGTCCTCCGCGAACAACCTCGCCCGCGACCTGCGGGAGGTGGGCCGCTACGAGGACTCGGTGCAGCTGCTCAGCCGGACCTACGAGACCTACAAGCGGACGCTGGGGCGGGCGTTCCCTGGCACCCTGGCGGCCGCGAAGAACCTGGCGGTGTCGCTGCGCCGGGCCGGCCAGCTGGAGGACGCGCTCCGGCTGACCACGGCCACCCGGGCCCGCTACCGGGCCAAGTACACCTCGGTCAACCCCGACCTGCTGTCCTGCGAACTGAACCTGGCCTCCGACCTGTTCGCGACCGGGGACCCGGGCGGGGCGCGGGACCTGGCGCAGGAGGTGGTGGACGAGTACATGAAGGTGCCGGGCGAGCGGCACCCGTACACCCTGGCGGCCGTCAACAACCTTGCGGTCTTCCACTGGGGCACGGGCGCGGCGGAGACGGCGGAGACGCTGCTGAGGCAGACGATCCGGCTGATGCGGGACGTCCTGGGCGACAACCATCCGCACACGGTCTTCGCCATCCTCAACCTGGCCAACGCGCGGGCCGATCTGGGCGATCCGGAAGGCGCCCTGGACCTGGAGCGGATGGCGGTGATGCGGCTGCGCGAGGCGCTCGGGGCGCACCATCCCGAGACCCTGGCGAGCAGCTCCAACATGGCGGTCAGCCTGGACTCGATGGGCCGCAAGGAGGAGGCGGCCCGGCTGCGGACGGAGGCCGTGCTCGAGCTGACCAGACTGCTCGGCGAGGAGCACAGCCTGACCCGCTACGCCCGCGACGAGCGCCGGATCCACCGCGATCTGGAGCCGCTCGCCGTGTGAACCGACGGCGGGCGGCGGGGGCCTCGCGACCGCGGGGGCCCCGCCGCCCGCCACCCGACAGCAGGGGGGCGCTGTGCCCGACAGCATGACCTTTCGAAACGAGGACCTGCCGGCCCTCTTCCACCACACCGACCAGGCGGCCATCTCCCGGCAGCGGGAGTCCACCCAGGCGACGCGCGCGCAGCTGATGCTGCTCGTCGCGGCCGCGGGGGCCGCCGCCCTGCCCGCGGGGCCGAAGCTGGGCTCGCTGTACCTGTTCGGGCTGCTGAGCGTGGTCTCGTACATGGGGGTACTGGGCGTGGGCATGCGGGCGACCCGGCGCCGGGCCCGCCCGCAGTGGCAGCTCAACCGCAGCGCGGCGGAGTTCATCAAGTCCCTGGCCTGGCGGTACGCGGTCCACGGGGCGCCGTTCGGCAGCGAGGTCGAGGCTCCCGAGGCCACGTACCGGACCCGGTTGGAGGCGGGCCTGGCCGAGCTGCGGAAGATGGGCTGGGAGGACCCGCGGACCACCGGGACGGTTCCGGAGGGCGGGGAGATCACCGGCGCGATGCAGCGGCTGCGCTCGATGGACTACCAGGCACGGCGCGAGACGTACGTCCGGGACCGGCTGATCGAGCAGCGCAACTGGTACCGGCGCAAGACCGAGGTGTCCCGACGCGCGACCAACGTGTGGTCGTGGACGATCGTGCTGCTGACCTGTCTGGCCCTGCTGTTCGCGCTGCTGGGGTCGTTCGGGTCGGGCCCGGGGCCGAAGCTGACCGCGCTGCTGAGCGCGGCCGCGGCGGCCGGCATCGCCTGGAACGAGGTGCGCCGCCACCATCCGCTGATCGAGGCGCACACCCTGATCGAGCAGGATCTGGCGGCCATGATGGTCGTGATGCAGACGACCATCACCGAGTCCCAGTGGCCTTCGTCGGTGTACGAGACCGAGCGGTACGTCTCTCCGCAGCACACGGACTGGCTGGCCCGGCACAGCAGTTGAGACCGCGGGCGGAGGGGCGGGGCAAGGGGCGTGGCAAGGGGGCGGGGCTCAGTCCCGGGTCACGCCCTCGCGCCAGATGACGGTGACCGGTTTGCCGAGCGAGCGCGCGTAGGCGACGATCTCGCCGGTGCCGCCGTGACCGCGGGCGGGCAGCCCGTCCCAGACGGCGACGAGCCCGTCGCAGGAGTCGGCGATGTAGGTGCCGGCGGCGTAGTAGGCCTCGTCCGTGGAGCGGGCGAAGTCCATCCGGATCTCCTGGGCGGCCAGGCGCTTGAGCCGGTGGTAGCGGGCCAGGGCTCCGGCGTCCTCGAAGGTCTGCTCGTAGTCCCCGCTGGGGATCACCACGGTGAGGTCGGCGCCGCATTCGAGTGCGATGGCGGCGAACAGCTGGTCCGCACCCTCCGCGAGGCTGGAGAAGGCCTCCAACGGCCCTTCGTGGCCGCCCAGTACGGCGCGCAGACCGCTCTCCACATGGCCGAGCACCGAGTCCGGGATGGACCGGTGCCCGGTCACGCCGATACGTTTCATGCAGAAGCCTCCCCCGTCAACACCCTTGAACATCCTCCCAGAAGCGGGGAGTACGTCCAGGGGTGCGACGGGGGCGCATGAGTCACCGTCAGTAGACGCTGACCCCGTAGGCGTTGAGGGCCTCGACCACCGGCTGGAAGAAGGTCGTCCCGCCGGAGGAGCAGTTGCCGCTGCCGCCGGAGGTGAGGCCGACGGCGCGGGTGCCCGAGTAGAGCGGGCCGCCGCTGTCGCCGGGTTCGGCGCACACGTTGGTGCGGATCATGCCGTAGACGATGTCGCCGCCGCCGTAGTTGACGGTGGCGTTGAGGCCGGTCACCGAGCCGCTGTGGGTGCCGGTCGTGGAGCCGCGCCGCTTCACGGCCATGCCGACGGTGGCGTTGACGGCGCTGGTGATGTCCTGGCTGCCGACGGTGCCGGGCGGCACCGGCGAGTTGCTCGCGTACTTGATGAGGCCGTAGTCGTTGGTCGGGAAGCTGGATCCGACGGTGGAGCCGACCACCGTGGTCCGCGCCGAGTTGCTCCACCAGGTGCCCGCGCCGTCGGTGCAGTGGCCCGCGGTCAGGGCGTAGTACGTGCTGCCGCTGCGCACGTTGAAGCCGAGCGAGCAGCGCCAGCCGGAGGCGTAGATCGCGTCGCCGCCGGAGACCAGCTTGGTGAGCTTGCCGGGGGTGCGCTCGATGCGCAGGGCTCCGGCGTCGGCTCCGGCCTCGCGCTTGATTCTCGCGATGTCGGCGGCGGAGACGGTGGAGTCGGCCGTGACCACGAGGGTCCCGGTGGCGGGGTCGGTGTGCCAGGCGGTGCCCGCTACGTCGGCGCGCAGGACGGATGCGTCGGCCGAGGCGAGCCGGGCGGCGCTGAAGTGGTCGTCCTGCGGGGCCGCGCTCGCCGCGGTGGGGACGGCGAGCGCTGCTGCGGCGGCCAGGCCGGTGGCCATCGCGAGCAGCCTGTTACGGGTCGTGCGCTTGATCCTCACTTCTCGTCCTCCTGGAGAGGGTCGGGGGCCCGGCGGATGTGGGGGTGCCCGGGCCCGTGAGGCGCAGCCGGGGGCACGGCGGGCGCATGAATTTTGGCCGTGCCCCTGACAAGCGCTGTCGGGAGTGTCCTGTCGTCAGATACCGGTCGCAAGAGCGGCTTTCAGCCGCCGCTCGCCCGCCGCAACCTCGAAGGGCAGCGTGTTCCCGGGCGGGGGGAAAGGACAGATGAAATGGTCCGCGAAGGCACACGGGGGCAGCAGGGACCGGTTGAAATCCACGGTGATCGCGCCGTGCGCGTCCGGTATGCCTGGCTTCAGGAAACGGAAGCGATAGCTGGTGCGCCCGCCGGTGGCATCGCCGAAGACGGCCCAGAGGCTGCCGTCGTCCTCGTCGACGGCGACCTGGAGGACGTGCTCGACGCCTGCGAAGGAGAAGCTCAGCTCGCCGCCGAGGCCGAGGCCGCGCGCCCGCCCGTCGGCGTTCTCCACCTGGAGGGTCCGGTCCGCGTCGTACGGCCGGAACCGTCCGGGCAGCGCGAAGGCCGGGTCGTACGGGGTGGCCTCGATGCCGGTGTAGGCCCGGCGGGCCTCGGAGCCGGGGTCGAAGACGCGTACCGCCCACTCCCCTTCGCGCCGGATGAGGACGAGACGCGTCTCCTGCGTGGAGAGCCGGGAGTGCGAGGGCGGGGCCTCGTCGGCGGCCAGTACGGCGTCACCGGTGAAGGGCTCGCCGTCGAGGCGGAGGCCGTCCTCGGCGGTGGCGGTCAGCGCCACACCGCCGACGGTCGTGCGCCAGCGCCCCGGAACGGCCGGAATTCGACCTTCCGGGTAATCGGCGAGCCAGAGGGTACCGGTCAGCGCGAGGGGACCGTAGGGGGCGGACACGGCCTGGACCCTGCGCTCGTGCCATGTCCGCCAGGCCGTGTGCGGATCGTCTGCGTCGTCACTCATCCCGCTCACCCCTTCCACGCGGGTCCGGACGGGAATCCCCCCGTACGCCGTCCGGACCTGTGGAATCCGAAAGAACCTCAGCAGTCGCACCCACAGTCACAGCCGTCGCAGCAGCCGCCTTCGCCACAGCAGTTGCAGCAGCTGCAGTCACAGTTGCCGCAGTCGTTGTCGCACCAAGGCTGCTTCTTCTCCCGGGACCACGGGCCGTCGTGCTCCGTGCAGCACAGCTGGCAGGTGCAGAACAGCCCGATGGCCACGGCGCAGCCGGCGAGCAGCCCGCGCCGCGGCTTCTGAGGGGGCAGGCCACCGCCGCCGCCGGAGCCGCCCCAGCCGGGACCGCCCGGGCCGCCGGGACCGCCCGGACCCATGGGCGGGGCCGTGCCGGGACCGCCGGGGGCGTATGGATTCCCGTTGCCGTAAGGGCTGCCGCCCCCGTACGGGGCGCCCGCGCCCGGGCCGTAGCCCTGCGGCGGCGGGCCGAAGCCCTGCCCGGCGGAATTCATCGCCGTGTGACCGCAGCTGCGGGTCCCGAAGGCCCGGTCCACCGAGGCGGCCAGCTCGTGCACCAGCAGCCGGTGGGCCAGCCCCGCGTCCGCGAACTCGACCTCGCGCAGGGCCAGCCTGATGCCGTGCAGGGCGTCGTCGCACAGCCTGCGGGCCTCGGTGAGCGAGGTCCCGGTGGCGGTGAGCGGGTTCCAGGCGCCGGCCGCCGCGTCCGTGCCCTGGTCCTCCACCGCGTCCAGCAGGTGCGCGAGCCGGCCGAAGTACCGGCCCGCCTCCGCCAGCGCGGGGGCGTTGCCTGGCCGTCCGGCCAGCTGCGCGGTATGCGCGAAGGCGGCGGCCGTCGCGGTCTCCGTCGGCTCGGTCACCACGAGCACGGACGTGCCGAGGCCGGCCAGCGTCTCGATCCCGCCCTGCCGGTCCACGGCGTCGACGAGCACCGCCGTGTCGAAGCCGAGCGAGGCCCCGGTGCGGGCACCGGCCCGGTCCCAGCCGCGGGCCACCTTGCGCGCGGCCATGGCGATGGGGGCCCGGGCCAACAGCCCGTCCCGGTCCGCCACGTGGTCGCGCACCTTCGCGGAGGCGAGCACGAGCGAGACGGCGGCGGCGAGCCGCGCGCCCTCGCCGTTGGCGACGGAGGCCGTGCGCATGCCGCGCAGAGGACAGGGGCCCGCAGTGCGCCGTGCGCCGGAGGCGGGACCCGACTGAGCCTCCGTCAGAACGGAAACGAGCAGCCCGTCATAGTTCGTGACGATCCGGGCGAACTGTCCGTGGTCACCCCGAAGTGCCAGACACAGTCCGCACAGATGGGCCATCCACTCCGCTTTGAACCGCTCCCCCAGCCGGTGCGTGCAAGGTCTGACGATGCCGAACAAGGTGCTTCCCCCGTGTGTCGTACGCGTGCTTGGCGGGCATCGTATCGACCCGCCCTCTTCACCCGTACGTCCGCATCGCTCACCCGCACGGCGGCAGCAGTCGTATTTTCACTCAGTCAGCAGTGGTAGCCACCAGGATCCTTGACCGTGCAACGGATGTTCTGCACCAGTACCGTCACGAAACCCCTGCGCGGCGACTATCCACTTGGCGCGTTGTCAGCATCATGGACGAGCATAGGGGCAGCGGAGAGAAGACAGACTGACCGCGGTGAAAGGAGGCAGTCCATGGGTTCGGTGCGCAAGGCGAGTGCCTGGCTGGGTCTCGTGGAGGACAGCGACGACGAGCGCTACTACGACGACGACTACGCGGAGGCGGCCCAGGGTTCGGTGGCCGGCCCCGGGGAGCAGTGGGTCACCGACCCGCGGGTCAAGGTGGCCTCCGAGTCGGCCGTGGAGCACGGCCGTCGGATCGCGACGGTCACCCCGGACGGCTTCCGTGACGCCCGTGGCATCGGCGAGCTGTTCCGCGACGGGGTCCCGGTGATCGTGAACCTGTCGTCGATGGACCCGGGCGACGCGAAGCGCGTCGTCGACTTCGCGGCCGGACTGACCTTCGGGCTGCGCGGTTCGATCGAGCGGGTGGCGACCAGGGTCTTCCTGCTGACCCCGGCCGACACCCAGATCGTGAGCGGCGAGGCCGGCGGCCGCTCGCGCGACTTCTTCAACCAGAGCTAGGCAGGGCTCTCACCGGAAGGCATCCAGGCCGGTGAGCGCCTTGCCCAGCACCAGCTGGTGCATCTCGACGGTGCCCTCGTAGGTGAGGACCGATTCGAGGTTGGTGGCGTGCCGCATGACGGGGTATTCGAGGGAGATCCCGTTGGCACCGAGGATGGTCCGCGCGGTGCGGCAGATCTCGATGGCCTCGCGGACGTTGTTGAGCTTGCCGAAACTGATCTGCTCCGGCCGCAGGGTGCCCGCATCCATCCGCCGGCCCAGGTGGTGGGCGAGCAGGATCCCCTTGTGCAGTTCCAGCGCCATGTCGGCGAGCTTCGCCTGGGTGAGCTGGAAACCGCCGATCGGCTTGCCGAACTGCTCCCGCGTCTTCGCGTAGTCGAGCGCCGACTCGAAGCTGGCGCGCGCCGCGCCCATGGACCCCCAGATGATCCCGTACCGCGCGTGGCTGAGGCAGCCGAGCGGTCCCTTGAGCCCGGTCACTCCCGGCAGCACCGCATCCGCGGGCAGCCGCACGTCATCCATGACCAGCTCGCTGGTCACCGATGCCCGCAGGGACCACTTGTGCTTGATCTCCGGCGCGGAGAACCCCGCGGAATCCGTCGGGACGGCGAACCCGCGGATCCCCTCGTCGGTCTGCGCCCACACCACGGCGACCGCGGCCACGGACCCGTTGGTGATCCACATCTTGCGTCCGTTGAGCACCCAGTCGCCGCCGTCGCGCTTCGCGTACGTGCGCATGGCGGCGGGGTCCGATCCCACATCGGGCTCGGTCAGCCCGAAGCAGCCGATCAGCTCGCCCGCGGCCATGCCGGGCAGCCAGCGCTGCTTCTGCTCCTCGGAGCCGTACTTCCAGATCGCGTACATGGCCAGCGACCCCTGCACGGAGACCAGCGAGCGGATCCCGGAGTCGGCGGCCTCCAGCTCCAGGCAGGCGAGCCCGTACTGCACGGCGCTGGCCCCGGCGCACCCGTAACCCTGGAGGGACATCCCGAGCGCCCCGATGGCCCCGAGCTCCCGGGCCAGCTCCCGGATCCCGGGCAGCTCACCGCTCTCGTACCACTGGGCGATGTTCGGCAGCACGCGATCGGCGGCCCAGCTGCGCACGGTGTCCCGGACGGCGAGGTCCTCGGGCCCGAGGAGCTCGTCGAGCCCGAGCGGATCGGTGGGAACGAAGGACACGGGGGCCTCCCGGCGGCCTGAGCAGGAACCTAGCAGCGCAAGTTTTGCGCTCGGCCGACGCTATTAGCCTCCGCCGGGCAAATCCAGCCCCCCTCTTTCCTTACAGCCTCGCCGAGCCAGTCCAGCCTCGCCCCACCCCCCGCCTGGCCAACCTCAGCCCCGCCTGGCCACCCGGCCTCGCCTGACCAATCCCAGCCTCGCCTGGCCAATCCCAGCCTCGCCGGCGTTTGAGGCGCGGGGGTCCGGGGGCAGCGCCCCCGGCTCCTTCAGCCCCGCCGGCTCTTTCCTTACAGCCCCGCCGGCGTTTGAGGCGTGGGGGTACCCCCGGACGGAGTCTGGGGGAGGGTCCGGGGCAGCGCCCCGGCAACGGCGATCAGCCCGCGTGCTCAACCGGAGCGGGAGCCGGGCACGGCTCGCCCGTCGCCTGCGCGGGCAACCGCACCGGCTCACCCGGCACCGGCCCGCACTCCATCCCCCGCGGCAGCCTCAGCGCCATGGCGGCCCCCGCGAGCAGCAACCCCGCGCTCACCACGAGAGTGACGTGCAGCCCGTGCACGAACGACCCCCGCGCCGCGGCGTACAGCGAGGCCCCCGCCGCACCGCCGAGGTGCGCCGCGATCTGATAGGCCTCGCCCAGAGAATTGGCCGCGCCCGCCGAGTCCGCGGAGGAAACCCCCGGCACCCCCACCAGCCCCGGCCGGTAGGCCGCGTTCATCACGCTGCCCAGCAGGGCGATGCCCATGCCCGCGCCCAGCTGGTACGAGGTCTCGCCGATCGAGGCCGCACCGCCCGCCGTCGCCGCCGGAGCCTCGCTCAGCATCGACTCGTACGCCGCGAACAGCGTGGTCTGCAGCCCGAAGCCGAGCAGGACGAAGCCGACCGTCAGCAGCACCGGCCGGTCGTTCTGCCCCATCAACGTCAGCAGCAGCACCGCGAAGGCGGTCAGCAGGAAGCCCAGCGACACCATCGTGCGCGGCCCGATCCGGCCCAGGGTGTACGACCCGGTGGCGCCCGCGGCCATGGCGGCGAAGGTCAGGGGCAGCAGCCGCAGCCCGGTCTCCAGCGGGCTGAGGTGCAGCACCAGCTGGAGGTACTGGACCGCGATCAGCTCCAGGCCGACCAGGGCCAGCATGGCGAGCACGATGCAGGCCACGGAGGTGGAGAAGGCGGCCCGGGAGAACATCCGCATGTCGATCAGCGGGTGCTCGCGCCTCTTCTGCCTGCGCACGAACAGCACGAGCAGTACCGCGCCGAGCAGCAGCGGGACCACCGCCTGGGCGTCGAGGAGGTGGCGTTCGGCGCCCAGCCGCTTGATCCCGAGCACCGATCCGAGGACACCGGCGGCGGCCATCAGCGCGCCGAGCACGTCCCACGGCCCGTCCGCTGCGCCGCGCGACTCCGGCAGCAGCCAGCGTCCGAGCGGCAGGATCAGCGCCATCAGCGGGATGTTGATGAGGAAGACGGAGCCCCACCAGAAGTGCTGGACGAGGAAGCCGCCGAGCACCGGCCCGCTCGCGGCGCCGATCGCGGCGACGGCGGTCCAGATGCCGATGGCCAGAGCCCGCTCGCGCCGGTCGGGAAAGACCTGGCGCAGGATCGACAGCGTGGCGGGCATGATCATCGCGCCGCCGATGCCGAGCAGGGCGCGCGCGGCGATGAGGACCTGGGCGTTGTCGGCGAGGGCCGCCATCGCGGAGGCCGCGCCGAAGAGTCCGTAGCCGAGGAGGAGTATGCGGCGGCGGCCGACCCGGTCGCCGAGGGTGCCGAAGAGGATCAGCAGTGCGGCGCAGACCAGCGGGTAGGCGTCGACGATCCAGAGGAGCTCGATGGAGCCGGGGCGCAGGTCCTCGGTGAGGGAGGGGACGGCGACGTGCAGGATCGTCGCGTCGAGGGCGACGAGGACCAGGCTGACGCAGAGGACCGCCAGGACGACCCAGCGGTTGGTCCCGCCGGAGGCGGCGCTCAGCCGCTGCCAGGGGGAAGGGGCCTTGACCCCGGCCGCGTTCGTCCCCGACATGCATGTACCTCCCAGGTGATCCCTCGCGCTCGGCGGACCAGCGTCTTCGGAGCCGCGGGGGGTGGTGCGCTGTGCGGCGTCCAACGGGGTCCGGCATCGACACGCGAGTGAACGGTCAGCGTACGCGAGTTCGCCTGTCCGACACGTGGCCAAGCTCTCATCCCGGCGGCGCCCGCCGTGTGGCGTACGCCACTCCCCGCACCCCGGCCCCTCCCCCGCGTACACGCGCCCTCACGGCGCGTGGCCCTCGGCCCCGGCCTTGAGGGGGCCCGAGCCCGCGCCCCCGATAATCATGCCCGTGAAGGATCTTGGATTTCGCCGGGCCGCGCCCGCGCTGGCCCTCTTCGCGGCGGTCCGGCTGCTCGGGCTGACCGTGCTCGCGGTGTGGGGTGCGGCGGTCGGCAGCAGCCCGCACACGTTGCTCTCGGCCCGCTGGGACTCGCTCTGGTACGCCCGCGTCGCCGCGGAGGGGTACGGGTACGAGGTGGTCCTCCCGAACGGGGACGTCCACTCGAACCTGGCCTTCTTCCCGCTGCTGCCGTGGCTGGAGCGGCTGGTGTCGGCGGCGACCGGGCTCTCGTACGGTTCGGCGGGCCTGGTGGTGTCGGTGCTCGCGGGGCTCGCCGCGGCCTGGGGGATCTTCGCGGTGGCCGATCTGCTCCACGGCCGCCGCGCCGGGGTGTTCGCCGTCGGGGTGTGGGCGGCGCTGCCCGTCGGGATCGTGCAGTCGATGGCGTACAGCGAGTCGCTGTTCACGGCGCTGGCCGCCTGGGCGCTGTACGGGGCCCTGCGCGGCCGGTGGCTGACGGCGGGGCTGCTCGCGGCCGCGGCGGGGCTGACCCGCCCGGTCGGCGCGGCGGTGGTCGCGGCCGTGTGGGTGGCCGCGGTCCTGGCCTGGCGGCGCGGGGAGCGGTCGTGGCGGATGGCTTTGGGCGCGCTCCTGGCCCCGATGGGCGCGGCGGCGTACGTGCTGTGGGTCGGCGCCCGCACCGGGGGCGGGCTGTTCGGGTACCTGGGCGTGCAGGGCGGTTGGGGCAACGGCTTCGACGGCGGCTGGGCCTTCGCCCGGTTCATCGGGGCGAAGCTGGCCTCGTCCGCCTTCCTCGCCGGGGTGGGGCTGATCGTGGGGGTCGTCCTGGTGCTGTGGCTGTACGCGACGTGCGTACGGCAGCGCCAGCCGGCGCCGCTGCTCGTGTACTGCGGGATCGTCGTGGCGCTGGCGCTGTGCGCGTCCGGATACTTCGGCTCCAAGCCCCGGCTGCTGCTGCCGGCCTTCCCGCTGCTGCTGCCGCCGGCGGTGGCGCTGGCCCGGTGGCGGACGGGGCGGGCGGCCCTGGTACTGGGCGCGGCGGCGCTGGCCTCGGCGGTCTACGGGGCGTTCTGGCTGAACGGCTCGGGACCTCCATAGAGCCCTCACATCACGGAACGGATCATTCCCCACCATCTTTCAGCAAAGGAAATGACCTGCGGCAATAAACCTCGGGTAAGCGCGCGAAACAATTCTCGGGACGGTGATCGAAACCGGCCCAACCGGTGCCGGAATACCGGGAATTAAGTCCCGCATGAGACCAACTCCACATCACATGGTCATCACAAAGCCCGCGATTCGCCCGGGCTGAGCAGCGGCGCGCGGTAACGTCGATTGAGTGCGTACCGACCAAATCCTGACCCGTCTGGAGCGGGTGTTCGCCCGGCTGGACCGGGAACCAGAGCGACCGGCTCATCTGCAAACCCCGCAGATGAGCCGGCACCGCGTCGTACTCCTGGGATCGACCCTCGTCTTCTATCTCGCAATCGTGGTGGCCGTACTGACCACTTCCTGGCTGGTCCGCCTGGACTGGCAGGTCATGTTCTTCCGGCCCTACGAGCAGTGGCCGCAGCTGCACGCCTTCCTCGACTACCTCGTCGTGCTCGGCCAGCGCGGACCCACCGCGGTCATGGTCGCCGCCTGGCTCGGCTGGCGCTCCTGGCGCCAGCACACCCTGCGCCCGCTGATCACCCTCGGCGTGGCGCTGCTGCTGCTCAACATCACCGTCGGCTCCGTCAAGCTCGGCCTCGGTCGGCTCGGCCCGCACTACGCCACCGAGATCGGATCCGCCGAACTCTTCGCCGGCGGCGATATATTTCCTTCCGGCCACACCGCCAACGCCGTCGTGACCTGGGGAATCCTGGCCTACCTGGCCTCGACCGTGGTCACCCGGCGGGTGCTGTCCGTGGTGTCCGCGGTCGTCTCGCTGAGCGTCGGCGCCACCACCGTCTACCTCGGCACGCACTGGGTCAGCGACGTCCTGCTCGGCTGGTCCGCGGGCCTGCTGATCCTGCTGGCCCTCCCCTGGTTCGAGCCGCTCATCGCACGGGCCGAGGCCTACGTCTTCGACCTTCGCGAGCTGCTGCGCCGCCGCGCAGAGACCGGGCGGATGTCCGCCCCGGTCGCCTCCGCGCTCACCCCGCTGCTCTCCGCGGGCGGCAAGTGGCAGCTGCGGCGCGTCCCCGACACCACCGGCGCCGCCGAGGAGCCGGTCCCGGTTCCCGCCACGGCCGGCGTGACCACCGGGCACTCCCCGGCCCCCCGGCCCGCCGTGCACCCGGCCGGCCGGGTGCACCTGATCCGCTCCGAGCGCACCCCGGTCACCCCGGTCGGCAGCCGCCGCCCGGCGCACGCCGAGCGGGCCGCCGCCCGCACCGCCGCGGCCCGTCCGGTGGCCGGCGGCTGACGGCCGCGCCGCGGGGGCGGTACGCACCACCTCACCCCGCGACGACGAAGGCGGGCCGGGTCACTGACCCGGCCCGCCTTCGTCGTCCGTCAGCGCCACGCCCGGACGTTCGTCCGTCCCGGGTCACGCTTGTGTCACAGAATATCTACAACCGCAAATTGTTTCCCGGACCGCGACACGCCCGCCGCACAGACGCTTTGGAATTTCCGCCGATCGTCCCGGAATTCCACCCGGAGATTGTCACGGGCCTCATGGACCAGACCAACTGAATCCCCCTCAGGCCCGCTACATTTCCTTCACTTCTCCGGGATCCACGGCCCTCCCCAGGAGATCCCGCGCCGCTCTGATCCGGTCCGTCAGCTCCGGCGGCTCGACCACTTCGAACTCACAGCCGAGCAACATGATGTGAATCACCAGAACGTCCAGGCTCACCGCTCCGGTGCGCAGCAAGCAGCTCTGCCCGTCGACCGGTTCGAGGACTCCGTCGCTCGGCCCGATGATCCGCGCCGCCTCCTGCGCGGAAACCTTCAGCCGCACGACCGCGCGGGCCGCGTACGCCCGCTGCGACACGCCCTGGGAGACGTACGCGGCGAGGTCCTCGGCGGGCGGCGGGCGCGGGGTGAACCGCGGTCCGTGCGGCGGTCTGGGCTCGATCCGGTCGGCGCGGAAGGTCCGCCACGCCTCCCGGTCCAGGTCCCAGGCGACCAGGTACCAGCGCCGCTCCGTGCACACCAGCCGGTGCGGCTCGACCGTGCGGCGGGTGGTGTTGCCCTCGTGGTCCCGGTACTCGAAGCGCAGCCGCTCGCCGTCCCGGCAGACGGAGGCCAGGTCGGTCAGTACCGAGGGGTCCACGGTGGACCGCTGGGCTCCGCGCAGCATCGGCACGGTGAACTCGTTGAGCGCGGACACCCTGCGCCGCAGCCGCGCCGGCAGCACCTGCTCCAGCTTGGCGAGGGCCCGTACGGAGGCCTCCCCGATCCCCTCGACCCCGTTCCCGGCGGCGGTGCGCAGCCCGACGGCGACGGCCACGGCCTCGTCGTCGTCCAGCAGCAGCGGCGGGAGCTCGGCGCCCGCCCCCAACTGGTAGCCGCCCCCGGTTCCGGGACTGGCGTTCACCGGATACCCCAGCTCCCGCAAGCGGTCCACGTCGCGCCGGACCGTCCGCGCGGTGACGCCGAGGCGGTCCGCCAGATCGGCCCCGCTCCATTCGCGGTGGGCCTGCAACAGGGACAGCAGGCGGAGCAGTCGTGCGGAGGTGTCGAGCATCCCCCGAGTCTGCCAGCGGGGCCGACGGCCCTTCAGGGCCGGTACGGCAGCAACGGCACCTCGAAACAATTGCGGGTCATGTCCCCGCCCTGGGTCACCCAGCCCTTGCCGTCCTGCCAGCGGGCCACGGACAGACAGGTCCGGCGCTCGGCGGGCGGCGCCGGCGAGGGGACGAAGGACACCGGGAGCAGCAGCCCGCGCGCCGTGTACGCCTCGGGCCGCTCCAGGAACCGTTCGACACACGGACGAGTGAGGTCCGGCAGGCAGGACCGGGCCGCGTCGGTGAACCACATGGCGGCGGCCCAGCCTTCGAGCTGCCACTGGGACAGCTCCCTCCCGGCGAGCGCGGCGCGGAACTCGGCGACGGCAGGGTCGGCGGCGTCGGCGTGGTTGCGGCTCGACCCGGTCACCCACAGGGAATTGCGGCAGCCGGGCGCGTTCTTGAAGTCGGCTCCCACCCGGTCGTTCCAGTTCTGCACGTTGGTGACCTTCGCGGTCACCGCCACCCCGGCCGCGTCCATCGCCTCGCAGAGCCGGACGTTGCCGTGGGTGTCGAGGGCGTCGAAGACCAGGTCCGTGCCGCGCGCCTTGAGATCGGCCGCGACGGCCCGGAAGTTGGGCAGGGCGAAGTCGACTTGCTCGGGCACCACCTCGTACCCCTCGACGCGCAGCCCCTGGGTGATCTGGCGGGCGTAGGAGGCGGAGGCCGCCTGGTTGTAGGAGACCACGGCCGCGGTCCGGGCGCCGTGCTCGCGCTTGAAGTAGCGGTAGACCTCGGTGCCGTTGTAGAGGGTGCCGCCCCAGCCGGGGGTCTTGCCGTCGCGGGGAGCCTGGCTGCCGTAGATCCCGTACAGGTGCGGGTAGGTGTCGTACGCCGTCCCGATGGGCTGTCCGCCGATGTCGGGCACGGCGGCGCGGCTGACCCGCGGGGCGCCGGCGTAGGAGAGGGAGGTCGTCGCGACGAGGGCGAACACCTTCCGCTCGTCGAGCAGGCGGCGTACGCAGTCGTTGTTGCCGATCCCGCTGCCGCCGTCGTCGCAGTCGACCACCTCGACCGAGCGGCCGCCGAGCCCGCCGCGGGCGTTCAGCGCGGCGAAGTAGGCGCGGGCGCCGTCGCCGGGGCCGGTGAAGGCGTCGCCGCCCACGGGGCTGGTGCGGCTCGCGATGACACCGACCCGCACGGGCCCGGCGGCGGGGCCGGTCCGCGTGCTGCTCTCACTACTCTCACTGCTCTCGCCGAACGCGGTCTCGGGCAGCCGGCTCCCGCAGGCGGCGCTCGCGGTCAGGAGCGCCGCGAGCAGCAGGATTTCAGCACGGCGCCGGCGCCGCATTGCCGCTGAGCTCGATCAGCCCGCAGAGGGACTTGAGCGACACCTTCCAGACTCCGTCGTCGAGCACCGCGATCCCCTTGCTGGCGGGCAGTGCCGGGGAGCCGGAGACGAGCAGGTCGTAGGTCACGGTCGCCTCGGTGGGCGAGGTGAAGGTGACTGCCGTGACCTTGGCGGAGGTCTCGTCCGCGTTGGGGAGGTGCGCGAGGCCTGCCAGCAGCGGCTCCAGCATGTCGCCGTGCTCCAGCAGCTTGGCCTTCTCCTCGGTGGAGGTCTTCGCGTCGAAGAAGACGGCCCAGTTCTTCTCGATCTGCGCCTTGGCGGCCGCGGGGTCGGCGGGGCCGTCCGCGGCCGGCGTGACGGGGGCTGGGGCCTGGGTGGCCGCCATCCTCGCTTCCGAGCTTGATTCCGGGTGCAAGGCCGAGTCCGAGTCCGATGAACATCCTGCGACTGCTGGTACGACCAGCAGGACTGCGGCCGCCGCCCATATCGCGGCTCGGGGGTGTCTGCTCTGGACCATCTGGCTCACCACCGGTGTCCGAGCGAGCCGTTCGGCTCGATGCTTCCAGAGTCAGCGTCTTCACGGCATCGCGCAACGCGCGGAATGACCGGATGGGGGCCGGTATGCGAACTCTGTGGCCGGGCCTGGGGGCGGTGGCCTGCGGGGTGCTGCTGTGTCTGGCCGGCTGGTACGGGGTGTCCGGCGAGCGGTTCGCGGAGCGCCAGATCCCCTACCTGGCCTCGTGCACGGTGCCGGGCGCGGCGCTGATCGTGGCGGGGGCCCAGCTGCTGGCCCGGTGGCACCCGGAACCCGAGCCGGACGCGGCCGCGACTGCGACTGCGACGGGCCTCTCCTCCTCCGCTCCCTCCTCCTCTGCGCCTCCCGTCAGGGTCCCCGGGGGCACGCTCGCCCACCGCCCCGACTGCCCCCTGGTGGACGGCCGCCCTCAGGTGTTCCCGGCGGACCCGGCGGACGGGCTGACCCCGTGCCCGGTGTGTGAGCCCCCGTGGCCTCGCTGACGTACGAGCTCACCCTGGCGGGCCTGGCCGTCGGCAGCGCCGCCGCGCTCACAGGCATCGGGCTGATCGTGACGTACCGCGCGACGGGGGTGCTGAACCTGGCGCACGGGGCGGTGGCGATGGTGTGCGCGTACGTCATGCGGGAGCTGGTGGTGCGGTGGTCGGTGCCGACGGGCCTGGCGGCGGCGCTCACCGTCCTCGGCCTCGCCCCTGCCCTCGGCCTCCTCCTGGACCGCCTGTTCTCGGCCCGGCCCCGGGACCAGGTACGGGACCTGACGGCCACGATCGGCGTGTTCGTCCTCCTCGTCGGGGTGGCGGTGGCCCTATGGGGGCCGGGAGCGCGCGCCGACGCACCGCGGCTCTTCGGCTCGGAGCCCTGGCCGCAGCTGGCGACGGTGGCGGCCCTGGTCCTGCCGGTCACCTGGGTGACCGGCAGGACGTCCTTCGGCCGCTCCCTGCGCGCGGTGGTCGACAACCGCGCGCTGGCCATTCTGGGCGGCATCGACACGGCCCGCGTGGCGGCGGCCGGCTGGGCCTTCGGCGCCGCCACCGCAGGCCTGACGGGCATCCTGCTGGCCCCGTACGTCCGCCTGGACCCCTACGGGCTCCCGCTGCTGGTCCTGGAGACCCTCGCGGTGGCCGTGGCGGCCCGCCTCCACAGCCTGCCGGTGGCGATTACGGTCGCCCTCGCGATCGGCGTGGCCCAGTCCCAGCTCACCCGCCTCCACCCCGAGGGCTGGCCGGCCCCCTTCCTCCAGTCCCTCTCGGCCAACCTCTTCGCGGTAGCCCTCCTGACAACCGCCCTCCTCCCCCCACCCCGCCCCCGACGCCACCCCCCAGCCGTCCCCCCGAAGGCCGGGTCCGCAAGAAACCCCCCGCAGCCGCCGGGCGGGCAGCCAGGCCCGGCGGCCCCGGGAACCGGGCTTGGGACGGGCCCCGCAGGAGACGCCCAAGCTTCGCCCGGCGGGCTGCCGCAGGCGGGGCAGCCAGTGCCTGTGGTCGGGGCGACGGCGCGGCCGGGGCGTGCGGGGGCCGGGCCGGCGGGGTTCAGGGCGGAGCCGGGGCAGGCGACCGTGGGGGGCGGGCCGCGGCGGGGTTTGAGGCTGCCCTTCGGGCCGAGGGGGGACGGGTCGGGGTGGGGTGAAGTGGCTGCGGGGCGGGTGGTCGGGTGGGGGGTGCTCGGTGGGGTGTTGGTGCTGCCGCTGCGGTTCGGTGGGGGCGGGCTCGATACCGCGTTGCGGATCCCGGGGCTCGCCCTGATCCTGCTGTCCCTGGTCGTGGTGACCGGCCGCGGCGGGCAGATCTCGCTGGGGCAGGCGGCGTACGCCGGGCTCGGCGCCCTGTTCACGGCCCATCTGGCCGCCGCCGGTGTGCCCGGCCTGGCCGCCCTCGGGCTCGCCGTGCTGTTCGTCGCCCCGCTCGGACTGCTCACCGGCGCCCCCGCGATCCGCCGGCGCGGGCTGGCCCTGGCACTGGTCACGCTCGCCGTCGGGGTCATGGTCAGCCGGTTCGTGTTCGCACAGCCCTACGCCACGGCCGGGCTGACCCTGGGCCGCCCGGCCGGACTCGCCGGTGACCGGGCCTACTACGCCCTGGAGCTGGCGGTCCTGGCCGCCGCACTCCTTGCCGTACGGCGCCTGCGCCGCGGCCGCCTCGGCCGGGCCTTCGCCGCGATGCGCGACCACGAGGCGGGGGCCTCGGCCGCCGGAGTACCCGTGCCCCGGCTGAAACTCCTCGCCTTCGTCATCGGCGCCGCCCTGGCCGCCCTCGGCGGCGGACTGCTCGGCATGGGGGTGCGGGCCTTCGACCCGGAGGCCTTCGACCCGATCCGCGGCTTGCTGTGGTTCGCGGCCGTGGTCGCCCTGGGCGCGGACAGCATGCTGGGCGCCGTGGCGGCGGCCACCCTCCTGGTCGCCCTCGACGCGGGCCTCCCGGCCGCCCTCCCCGCCCTGGCCGTCGGCCTCCTCGCCCTCGCCGCCGCCGCGGGCCGGCCAACTCCAGCCCCACCGGCCGTCGGCCTCCTCGCCCCCGCCGCCGCCGCGGGCCAGCCAACTCCAGCCCCACCGGCCGTCGGCCTCCTCGCGCCCGCCGCCGCCGAGGGCCAGCCAACTCCAGCCCCACCGGCCGTCGGCCTCCTCGCGCCCGCCGCCGCCGAGGGCCAGCCAACTCCAGCCCCGCCGGCCGTCGGCCTCCTCGCGCCCGCCGCCGCCGAGGGCCGGCCAACTCCAGCCCCGCCGGCGATTGAGGCGCGGGGTCCGGGGCAGAGCCCCGGCAGCGGCGGCCCGGCCGCCCTCTCCCCGGGCCGGGGGTCCGGGCAGGTCCGGCCCCCGGGTGCGAGAGCCGGCACGGCACCGGCGACGCCGCCCCGCAGCACCGGCACCGGCACCCGCACCCGCACCGCGCGCCCCGCCCGGGGCCCGGCCCTCCTCCAAGCCCGCGGCCTGTACGTCCGCTACCCCACCGGCGCGCCGATCCGGGACCTCGACCTGGACGCGCACGCGGGGCGGATCACCGGGATCGTCGGGGAGAACGGGGCCGGGAAGACCACCCTGCTGCACTGCCTGGCCGGCACGCTACGGGCCGCCCACGGGCGGATCCTCCTCGACGGCCGGGACATCACCCGGCTCCCCCCGCACGCCCGGGCCCGGCTCGGGCTCGCCCGGACCTTCCAGCAGCCCGCCGTCTTCGGCACCCTCACCGTCGCCGACAACGTCCGCGTCGGCGAGGAACACGGCCGCCGCCCGCCCCCGGGCGACGAGACCCGCCGCGCCCTGCGCCTCCTCGGCCTGGTCGCCGAGCGGCACTCCCCCGCCTCCCGCCTCCCCACCGGCGTCCTGCGCCGCACCGAGCTCGCCCGGGCGCTGGCCGGCTCGCCCCGGCTGCTCCTGCTGGACGAGCCGACCGCTGGGCTGGACACCGCCGAAGTCGCCGCGCTCGCCCGGGTGCTGCGGGCGCTGGCCGACGACGGGACGGGCCTCGTGGTCATCGAGCACGACCTGGACCTGCTCGCCGCGCTCGCCGACACCGTCCACACCCTCAGGGAGGGCCGCCTCCATGCCACTTGAGATGGCGCTGCGCGCCGCCCGGGTCCGCTACGGCCCCCTCGAAGCCCTGCACGGCATCGACCTGCCGGTGCCCGCCGCCGCCCTCACCCTGCTGCTCGGACGCAACGGCGCCGGCCGCACCACCGCCCTGCGCGCCCTGGCCGGAGCCGTGCCGCTCAGTTCGGGCAGCGTGCACTGGCGCACGGCCGACGTCACCCGTGTCCCGGCCCACGACCGTGCCCGCCGCGGGCTGTGCTTCGTACCGGACCGGGAGGCCGTGTACCCGTCGCTCACCGTCGAGGAGAACCTCCGACTGGCCGGCCCCGACCACGGCGCGGCCCTCGCCGCCTACCCGGCCCTGGCCGCCCTCCTCGCCCGCCCCGCCGGGACCCTGTCCGGCGGGGAGCAGCGGATGCTCGCCGTCTCCCGGGCCCTGCTGAGCGCGTCCGCGACCGTCCTGCTCCTGGACGAGCCGACGCAGGGCATGTCCGCCGCCGTCGCGGCCCGTACGTACGAGCTCCTCGCCGCCCGGGCCGCCTCGGGCGCCGCCGTGGTCCTCGCCGAGCAGCGGCTGCCGCCGGCGCTCGCCCGTCCCAAGGTCCTCGTCCACGAACTGCGCCGCGGGGCCGTGGTGTTCAGCGGGGAGGCGACGGAGCCGGCCCGGGGGCGGTAGGCGACGCGCCCACCGGAACCGGCGGAGCCACCTGAACCGGCGCGACCGGCGGAGCCACCGGCACGGGCACAGGCGTCGACACCGGCACCGGCGCGGGCTGCGGCGTAGGGACGACCAGCATCATGCCCACCGCGAGCGCCTCCGCCCTGGGCCCGATCAGCTCCCGGTTCGCCTCGTACAGCGCCTTCCACCCGCCCCGCACCCGGTGCTTGCGGGCGATCGACACCAGCGTGTCCCCGTCCCGCACCACGTGCATCCGCCCCGCCAGCCCGTACCGCTTGGAGCACACCGGCCAGGCGTTCCACCCCGGCGTGCCGAGGACGTCCTCGGCGACCCGGATCTGCTGGCCGCGGCTGGCCAGGTCGGCCCGCAGGGCGAAGGCCAGCCCTCCGTACTCCTCCCAGGTCGGCTGCCAGAACTGCAGCCCGCCGTAGAAGCCGTTGCCCGTGTTGACCGCCCACCGCCCGCCGCTCTCGCAGTCGGCCACGCAGTCCCAGGGCCACTGCCCGCCCGGCCCGCAGTCCCCGGGCCCGGTCCCGATCACGCCCGGGGAGCCGGGGTGCGCCGCCCCCGCCGGGCCGGGCGCGGGAGGTGGCGGCGCCGCGGCCACCGCGTCACCGGGGAGTCCGACCCCGAGCACGGCGGCAGCGGCGGCAGTGGCCGCGACCGTGACACCGGCGGCCCGACGGATCCGGAGGTGGGGCATCGGGTCACGCTACGCAGCCGTCCGTCACCCCTCCGGGCCCGCCGCGCTGCAGGTCACCGCACCCCACCCGGTCGGCCGACCCGTCATCCCTGTCCCAAACGGCCACACCCGGCCATCAACTGCGCACAACCAGAAAAGAGTTGGTACGAAAAGGAAGCTCCGGTCGGACGGTTCATTCTTCCGGGGGCCCGGTTCGAATCCGTTCCCTCCAATGGCGTGACCCCGGCCGCCGCTCCCACGTTGTGCCCGGCGAGCCGGGAGCCCCCCGGCCCCGCACCTATGCCGAGGAGCCACCCCGTGCCGCGCATGCTCGACGTCAGTGATGAGGTACGTGCCGAGATCGGTGACGAAGAAGCCGACAGGCTGCTCGTCGGCGAGGACGCGCCGCGCAGTTACGACTGCACCTCCTGCCGCACCCCGGGCGACCCGGAGAACGACCGCACCAGCACGGTGCTGTTCGTCGGCGAGGAGACCGCCGTCCTCGCCTTCGCCCACGCCACCTGCATCCCCTCTCAGGTCGTCTCCGTCTCCGAGGAGCAGCTCCAGGGCGCCGTCCGCAGCATCACCGGCGACAGCCCGGCCGGCGACGCGTCCACCGGCGGCAACGCCCCGCAGAACGTGCCCGGCGGCCAGGCCGTCCTCGGCATCACCAGCGGCCTGATCCTGATCGGCGGCGAGCTGCACCCCGCCCTCGTCGTCGAGCCGACCGCCCCGATCGCCCGCCCCGGCAGCGACGGCCCCGGCGACGACTTCCTCCCGCTCCTCATCGAGCAGGGCTTCCGGCCGGTCATGGACACGACCGAGCTCCCCACCCTCCTGGGCGGCTGGTCGGTCCTGCTCGCCGCGGGCCAGCTGCACGCCGTACTGCAGCCGGGCACCGAGGGCGGCGGCCAGGTCGCCTGGTGGCAGGCGCACCAGGCGCTGTCGGTCACCGACGGCTGGCGGGCCGCCGTCAACAAGACCCAGCGCGTGCTCATCTACGCCGCCCCGGTCGGCTCCATCGGCCAGCAGCCCCGCGAGGACCTGCTGCGCGACGCGCTGGACAAGGCCGCCGCCGCCGGCAAGCTCGTGGCCGCCGCGATGCCCCTGGCGGGTACGCCCGGCGCCTGATCTCCAGTGCCGTGTCCGGCAGGGCTTGCCGGAGACGACATCAGGCCGACCGGTATCGAACGGCCGTCAGCCTCCCGCCGAGGGGGCCGGGCGGCGTGCGCCGGGGGTGTGCGGTCCGTCCCGCACACCCCCGGCGATCTGTGTTTCCAGCCCCGTCACCCCGCATCCGCAGGGCGCCGGGTTCGTTGGCTGATACGTGCATTCATACGACTCCTCCCGCGCCCCGTCCTATCCGAGCACCGTTCCCGCGATGCGCCCCGCACGGGACCGGGACAGCTCCCCGGCCGCCGCCGTCTCGCACACCCCGATCTACGACACGCTGTACTCGGAGTACCTGCGCGCCTTCCGGGCGCTGCCTGGCGACCGTACGGGCGAGGAGGACCTCGGGTTCACGGCCTTCTCGTACGGGGGCGCGTACGGCGTGGGCAGCTCGTACGACAGCGGATGGAGCGGTTCCGCGTGGCAGCGGGCCGACGGCTGGCAGCCCTCGTACACCCCGCAGCCGGCGTCACAGCCGCAGCCGGTGTACTCGTACGCGGGCAGCAGCGGCCGCGGATACGCCGACGGGCGGCAGCACCAGACCGGGACGACACACATCCCGGCGGCCCTGCCGCCCGCTCCGCGCCGGGGCTACTGACCCCGGCGCCTCCGGCGAATCCCGGTTACTTCTTCTTCTTGTACTGGGCGCCGCGCTTCTCGCGCACCCGCACCGAGATGTGGATCGGGGTGCCCTCGAAGCCGAACTCCTCGCGCAGGCGGCGCTCGATGAAGCGCCGGTAGCCGTGCTCCAGGAAGCCGGAGGCGAAGAGGACGAACCGCGGCGGCTTGCTGCCCGCCTGGGTACCGAACAGGATGCGGGGCTGCTTGCCGCCACGGATCGGGTGCGGGTGGGCGGCGACGACCTCACCGAGGAAGGCGTTCAGCCGACCGGTCGGGACGCGCGTCTCCCAGCCCGCGAGGGCGGTCTCGATCGCCGGGACCAGCTTCTCCATGTGGCGGCCGGTGAGCGCCGAGACGTTCACCCGGGGCGCCCAGGCGACCTGCTGCATCTCGGTCTCGATCTCGCGCTCGAGGTAGTAGCGGCGCTCCTCGTCGAGCTCGTCCCACTTGTTGTACGCGATCACGATGGCCCGGCCCGCCTCGACGGCCATGGTGATGATGCGCTGGTCCTGGACGCTGATCGTCTCGGTGGTGTCGATCAGGATGACCGCGACCTCCGCCTTCTCGACGGCCGCGGCCGTGCGCAGGGAGGCGTAGTAGTCGGCGCCCTGCTGAAGGTGGACCTTCTTGCGGATGCCGGCGGTGTCGACGAACTTCCAGGTGATGCCACCGAGCTCGATCAGCTCGTCGACCGGGTCGCGGGTGGTGCCGGCCAGCTCGTTGACGACGACGCGGTCCTCCTTCGCCACCTTGTTGAGCAGCGAGGACTTGCCGACGTTCGGGCGGCCGATCAGCGCGATGCGGCGCGGGCCACCGGGGGCGGCGGCGCCGAAGGTCTGCTCGGGGGCCTCGGGCAGGGCGTCCAGGACGGCGTCGAGCATGTCGCCGG
The DNA here is from genome assembly GCF_055571215.1 of Streptomyces sp. NPDC030995. NCBI lineage: Bacteria > Bacillati > Actinomycetota > Actinomycetes > Kitasatosporales > Streptomycetaceae > Streptomyces > Streptomyces sp. NPDC030995. Next base: position 42,589 of record NZ_JBVIFS010000003.1, on the reverse strand, counting down.
TACCGCGGCCGTGCAGCGAGGAGACGGGGTGCGGCATGCCGAGGCCCAGGGACCACAGGGAGGCCGCGTCGGACTCGCCGCTCTGGCCGTCGACCTTGTTGGCGCACAGGACGACGGGCTTGCCGGCCCTGCGCAGCAGGCGTACGACGGCCTCGTCGGTGTCGGTGGCGCCGACCTTGGCGTCGACGACGAAGACGACCGCGTCGGCGGCCTCGATGGCGTACTCGGCCTGGGCGGCGACGGAGGCGTCGATGCCGAGGACGTCCTGCTCCCAGCCGCCGGTGTCGACGACCTTGAACCGGCGGCCGGCCCACTCGGCCTCGTACGTGACGCGGTCGCGGGTGACGCCGGGCTTGTCCTCGACGACCGCCTCACGGCGGCCGATGATCCGGTTCACCAGGGTCGACTTGCCGACATTCGGGCGGCCGACGACGGCGAGGACGGGCAGCGGGCCGTGGCCCGCCTCCTCGATGGCGCCTTCGACTTCCTCGATGTCGAAGCCCTCTTCCGCGGCGAGCTCCATGAACTCCGCGTACTCGGCGTCGCCAAGTGCTCCGTGGTCGTACTGGTCGTTCATGAAGTCCGTTCCTCGTCGTTCGTGGTGATCGGTGGCACCCGCGCAGCGCGGTTCCACTACTAGGTCAAGTCTCGCTCAGCGCCCGGTGAGGCGCTTGGCGTCGGCCAGGTGGGCGGTCAGCCGGTCCTGGATGCGTACGGTCGCCCCGTCCAGGGCGGTGCGGGTGCGGCGGCCGGTGCCGTCGCCCGCGTCGAAGGCCGAGCCGAAGACGACGTCGACCCGGCTCTTGAAGGCCGGCAGCCCCTTGACGAGCCGCCCGCGGGTGTCGCCGCTGCCCAGCACGGCCACCGGAACGATGGGCGCGCCGCTGCGGACCGCGAAGTACGCGAGGCCCGCGCGCAGCGAGGCGAAGTCTCCCTCGCCGCGGGTGCCCTCGGGAAAGATTCCCAGGGCCCCTCCATTGTCGAGCACGGCGAGGGCGCGGCCTATCGCCGTGCGGTCGGCGCCGCCGCGGTCGACCTTGACCTGCCCGATCCCGTCGAGGAAGGGGCCGAGCGGGCCCACGTACGCTTCCTTCTTGATCAGGAAGTGCAGCGGGCGGGGCGCGGTGCCCATCACCATCGGGCCGTCGATGTTGTGCGAGTGGTTCACGGCGAGGATCACGGGGCCCGAGGCGGGCACCTTCCAGGCGCCCAGGACGCGCGGCTTCCACAGGCCGTACATGAGGCCTATGCCGATGCGCCTGCCGACCGCCGCACCCTTGAGGGAGGGCGCTTCGCTCACTTGCGGCCCGCCCGCTTCTCTTCGACGAGCGTGACCACGCACTCGATGACCTGGTCGAGCGTGAGCTCGGTGGTGTCCACCGCGACGGCGTCGTCGGCCTTGGCCAGCGGGGAGGTCTTGCGGCCGGAGTCCGCCGCGTCGCGCTTGATCAGCGCCTCCTTGGTGGCCGCGAGGTCCGCGGCCTCCTTGCCCCGGAGCTCTCCGCTGCGCCGGGCGGCGCGCGCCTCGGGGGAGGCCGTCAGGAAGATCTTGAGGTCGGCGTCGGGCAGGACGGTGGTGCCGATGTCCCGGCCCTCGACGACGATCCCGTCGGCCTCCTGGGCCGCCTCGGCGGCGATGGAGCGCTGGAGCTCGGTGATGAGGGTGCGCACCTCGGGGACGGCGCTGACGGCGCTGACCTTGGAGGTGACCTCCTTGGTCCGGATGGGACCGGAGGCGTCCAGGCCGTCCACGGTGATGGTGGGAGCGGACGGATCGGTGCCGGACACGATGGCGGGCTTGCCCGCGGCGACCGCGATGGCCTGCGGGTCCTCGGTGTCCACGCCGTTGGTGATCATCCACCAGGTGATGGCCCGGTACTGGGCACCGGTGTCCAGGTAGCGCAGCCCGAGCTTGGCGGCCACGGCCTTGGAGGTGCTGGACTTGCCCGTGCCGGAGGGACCGTCGATGGCGACGATCACGGCGGACGGAGCTGCGGTTTCCACGGTGCGGGCACCTTCCTGGTTGCGCGTACGTGTCCGGGCGCGGCAAAGCGCCCCTCCCCAAGGTTACCGGCCTCCGGCACCCCCCGATCCCGGGCGGCAAATCCAGCTCGGCCCGGCACATCCCAGCCCCGCCGGCGTTTGAGGCGTGGGGTCCGGGGCGGAGCCCCGGCAACGGCGCCGCACCCGCCCTGGCAGCCGGCCCGCGGGCCTACTGCTGCCGCAGCGCCCAGCCCCGGTCCCGCAGCTCGGCCGTCAGGCCGGCCACCGCCCGCGGCTCGACCATCAGCTGCACCAGACCCGCCTGCTGCCCCGTCGCGTGCTCGATCCGCACGTCCTCGATGTTGACCCCCGCCCGCCCCGCATCGGCGAAGATCCGCGCCAGCTCCCCCGGCTGGTCGGAGATGAGCACGGCCACCGTCTCGTAGACCGTCGGCGCCGCGCCGTGCTTGCCCGGCACCCGCACGCGCCCCGCGTTCCCCCGCCGCAGCACGTCCTCGATGCCCGCCGCCCCGCCCCGCCGCTTCTCCACGTCGGCCGACTCGAGGCCCCGCAGCGCCTCCACGGTCTCCTCCAGGTCGGCGGCGATCCCGGCGAGGACGTCTGCCACCGGCCCCGGGTTCGCCGACAGGATCTCCACCCACATCCGCGGGTCGGAGGCCGCGATCCGAGTCACGTCCCGGATGCCCTGCCCGCACAGCCGGACCGCCGTCTCGTCGGCCTCCTCCAGCCGGGCCGCGACCATGCTGGAGACCAGCTGCGGGGTGTGCGAGACCAGCGCCACCGCCCGGTCGTGCGCGTCCGCGTCCATCACCACGGGCACGGCGCGGCACAGCGCCACCAGCTCCAGCGCGAGGTTCAACACCTCGTGGTCCGTGTCCCGGGTGGGGGTCAGCACCCACGGGCGGCCCTCGAAGAGGTCCGCCGTCGCGGCGAGCGGCCCCGACTGTTCCTTGCCGGCCATGGGGTGCGTCCCGATGTACGCGGTGACGTCCACGTCGAGCGCCGCCAGTTCCCGCCGCGGTCCGCCCTTGACGCTGGCCACGTCCACGTACGCCCGCGCCACCCCGCGCCCGATCAGGTCGGCCAGCGTGGCCGCCACATGGGCCGGCGGTACGGCGACGATGGCGAGGTCGACCTGGCTCTGCGGCGCCTCGTCGGTGCCGGCGCCGAGGGCGGCCGCCGTCCGGGCCTGGGCCGGGTCGTGGTCGGCGAGGTACACGGTGATCCCGCGGGCGGTCAGGGCGAGCGCCGCGGAAGTGCCGATCAGTCCGGTTCCGATGACGACGGCGGTTCTCACGGGGCGCTCCAGGGTTGCGTACGGCACGACGGCGGGACTTGCCTGGCCAGGGTAGCCAGCGCGGACAGCACGAGGGCCCGGCCGTCCGTTCGTTGGGACGGGCGCCGGGCCCTCACGGCACTGGTGTTGCCTGCTGTCGACGGCTCGTCAGAGCTTCTGCGCCTTGATGATGTCCTCCAGCGAACCCGAGGGCACCTCCCCCGTCGGCGTCAGCTTGTCGACCGCTTGCGGCAGCACCTGCGCGATCTGGTCGGCGGCCGTCTCCGGGCTGACGCCGGCCTGGTCGGCGACCTTCTGGAGGGTGTCGGCCGGCAGCGCCTCCTTGATCTGGTCGGCGCTGACGGGCTGGTTGTCGCCGGTGCCGATCCAGGACTGCGCCTGGTCGGCGAGGCCGGACTTGGTCAGCATGGCCAGCAGACCACCGAGGGGGTTGTTCGCGCCTCCTCCGGCCCCCTGCGCACCGCCGCCGGCGCCGCCGCCCATGAGCGCGCCGAGCAGCGAGCCGAGGATGTTGCCGCCGCCACCGCCCTGACCGCCACCACCCTGGCCGCCGCCGCCCCCGAGGAGGCCGCCGAGAAGAGAGCCGAGGTCGTTACCCGCCATGGTCCTGCCTTTCGAAGTGGGACCGGGCCGCACGGACAGCGCCGTACCCGGCTTCGAGACACGGACAATGTCACCCGAACCGGATGGCGCCGCCACCTGGCGCATACGCCCGCGGCCACTGCGGTAGAACGATCGGCATGATCTTCCACATCGTCCCGCTCGCCGACTGGACCGCCGCGCGCGACCTCCCGTACGCCCCGCCGTCGCTCGACTCCGAGGGTTTCGTGCACTGTTCGGCGGACCGCCCGACGGCGCTCGAAATCGCCGACGCGCATTACCGCGAGGTGCCGGGGACCCTGCTCGCGGTGGAGCTCGACGAGGACGCCCTGACCGCGGAGGTCCGCCGTGAGGGTGAATCGGGCGGCCGTTACCCGCATGTCCACGGCCCGTTGAACCGGGACGCCGTGATCCACGTGTGGGAGGTCGTACGCACACCCGGCAGCCCGGCCGCGCTGGCCCCTTGGCAGCCGGGTGGCCACTGAAACGGCGCGGCGGGCTTCTCCCGGAGGGCCGCCGCAGGCCAGGATGCTGATCGCCCAACGGCCACGAACCGAGGAGACACCCATGAGCGACCCCACGCAGACCGCCCGGCGCACGGTACTGGCGGCCGGCGCGGCAGCCCTGGCCGGCGGCACCCTCGCCGCGTGCGGCAGCGACGGAGAGAAGAGCTCCGGAAGCCAGTCGAGCGCCGCGGCCACCTTGTCCGCCCCCGCCCCCGCCCCCACCTCCGCCTCGGGCTCCGCCTCCACGGACACCGGCGCGGCGGCCGGGAAGGCCCTCGCCAAGTCGGCGGACGTGCCCGTGGGCGGCGGCAAGATCCTCAAGGACGAGAAGCTCGTGGTCACCCAGCCCACGGCCGGGTCCTTCCGCTGCTTCACGGCGGTGTGCACCCACCAGGGCTGCATCGTGAACAAGGTGGAGAACGGCACCATCGACTGCCCCTGCCACGGCAGCAAGTTCGAGGTCGCGGACGGCGCCGTGGCCAAGGGGCCGGCCACCCGCCCGCTGGCGGAGAAGAAGATCACGGTCGCGCCGGACGGCACTATCTCGCTCGCGTAGCAGCAGGTCAGGCGCCTACGCTCCGCGCATGGACGATCTGACGCTGGTACGGGAACACACGGTCTACCAGTGCGTGATGGGCTCCCGGGCGTTCGGGCTGGCGACGGAGGCGAGCGACACCGACCGGCGCGGTGTCTACCTCGCCCCGACGCCGCTGTTCTGGCGGTTCGAGAAGCCCCCCACGCACGTGGAGGGCCCCCGGGACGAGGAGTTCTCCTGGGAGCTGGAGCGCTTCTGCGAACTCGCCCTGCGCGCCAACCCGAACGTCCTGGAGTGCCTGCACTCCCCCCTGGTGGAACGCGTCACCCCGGTCGGCGAGGAACTGCTCTCCCTGCGCGGGGCCTTCCTCTCCCGCCGGGCCCACACCAGCTTCAACCGGTACGCGGCCTCCCAGCGCGGCAAACTCCTCGCGGACGTCCGCATCCACGGCGAACCGCGCTGGAAGCACGCCATGCACCTGCTGCGCCTGCTGCTGTCCTGCCGCGACCTCCTGCGCACGGGCCGCCTGACCATCGACGCGGGCCCGTACCGCGACCGGCTCCTCGCCGTCCGACGTGGCGAGCTCGGCTGGGAGGAGGTCGACGCCTGGATGGCCCGCCTCCAGGAGGAGACCGAGACCGCCCTCGCCACCACCCCCCTCCCCCCGGACCCGGACCTCCCCCGCGTCCAGGACTTCCTCGTCCGCACCCGCCGCGCGTCAGCCGCGCAGCTCGTGCCGCTCGCGTAGCCCCAGCAGCCCCAGCAAGCCCCCCTAGCGCCGGCGGCTCGCGTGGCCCTCGTACCTCAGGCGTCCCAGAGGGCGCCGAAGGCCAGGAGTTCGTCGCGGTACTCGATGCGGCCCTCCCAGTCGCGCGGCCAGACGTCCGCGCCGAGGTGGGCTCCGGCGAAGGCGCCGGCCAGGCAGGCGATCGAGTCCGAGTCGCCCTGCGTGCAGGCCGCGCGGCGCAGGGCGAGGAGGGGCTCCTGGGGGAAGAGGAGGAAGCAGTGCAGCGCGGTGGCGAGGGCCTCCTCCGCGATCCAGCCGTCACCCGTGGTCAGGCAGGGGTCCGTCTCCGGGGACGGGGTCCGCAGGGCGGTGGCCAGGCGGTCCAGGACCGCCAGGCACTCGTCCCAGCCCCGTGCGATGAAGGACTCCGGCGAGGCGTCGGAGGGGGTCCGCTGCCAGAGGTCCCCGAGCCAGCGCTCGTGGTAGCGGGTGCGGTTCTCCAGGGCGTACGAGCGCAGCAGCCCGACCAGGCCCGTCACCTCCGTACCGGCGGCCAGCAGGTACACCGCCCGCGCCGTCAGGTCGGATGCCGCGAGCGCCGTCGGGTGGCCGTGGGTGAGGGCCGACTGGAGCTGGGCCGCGCCGGCCCGCTCCTCCTGCGTCCAGCCCGGGACCAGCCCCACCGGGACCACCCGCATGTTCGCCCCGCAGCCCTTGGAGCCGGTCTGGCTGGCGTCGCGCCAGTCCCGCTCCGGGTGGTCCAGCAGCCGGCAGGCCGTCAGGCAGGTGTTGCCCGGGGCGCGGTTGTTCTCCGGCGAGTGGTACCAGTCGACGAACTCCTCCCGGACCGGTCGGGCCAGGCGGAGCGGGCTCACCGGGCCCCGCTCGGCCGCCGTCCGCATGCCGCGCGCCAGGGCGAGGGTCATCTGGGTGTCGTCCGTGACGATGGCCGGGCTCGGCAGCGCCATCTCGCGCCACGGGCCCGTCTTGGCCAGGATCGACGGCACGTTGCTGAACTCGGTCGGGAAGCCGAGGGCGTCGCCCAGGGCCAGGCCGATCAGGGCGCCGGTCGCGGCTCGCTTCGTCATCGGGTGGGTCCTTCCGGTCGGAGCAGCGGGGGATGGAGGGTGGTCGCCGGGCCGGCCCGGTAGAGGGCGGCCGGTTTGCCGCGGCCTCCGGTCAGCCGGACGGCGCCCGGTACGGCCTCGACGAAGCCGGGCGTCGCCAGGACCTTGCGGCGGAAGTTGGGACGGTCGAGGGCGGTGCCCCAGACGGTCTCGTAGACGGCCTGGAGCTCCCCGAGGGTGAACTCGGGCGGGCAGAAGGCGGTGGCCAGGCAGCTGTACTCGAGCTTCGAGCCGATCCGCCGCCTCGCGTCGGCCAGGATCGCCGCGTGGTCGAAGGCCGGCTCCGCGACCTCCTCCACCGGCACCCAGCGGGCGTGCGCCGCGTCCCCGCCGCCCTCCGCCGCCGGCTCGGGCAGGTCCGGCACGAGCGCCGTGAAGGCCACCGAGACCACCCGCATCCGCGGGTCCCGGTCCGGCTCGCTGTACGTGCGCAGCTGCTCCAGGTGGAGCGCCGCCACGACCGGCTCCGCCAGCCCGGTCTCCTCGGCCAGTTCGCGGCGGGCGGCCGTCTCGGCGGACTCCCGGGGCAGGACGAACCCGCCGGGCAGCGCCCAGGACCCCTCGTACGGCTGCTGCCCGCGCCTGATCAGCAGGACGTGCAGGGAGCCGCCCCGCACGGTGAACACGGCCAGGTCGACGGTCACGGCGAACGGCTCGAACTGCGACCGGTCGTACGCGGTCGGGTTCATGGTGACCACCCCCTTTAATAGTCAGGTTGACTATAAACCGCGCCGGGGGCTCCTGGCAACGGAAAAGCCCGCAGCGCCATCGGGCACTGCGGGCTTTCCGGGGATCTGTCTTGTGACGGACCGGACTACAGACCGACCTCGCGCATCAGCATGCCGACCTCGGTGTTGGTCAGGCGGCGCAGCCAGCCGGACTTCTGGTCGCCCAGCTCGATCGGCCCGAAGGAGGTCCGTACGAGCTTCTCGACCGGGAAGCCGGCCTCCGCCATCATGCGGCGGACGATGTGCTTGCGGCCCTCGTGGAGGGTGACCTCGACCAGGTAGTTCTTGCCGACCTGGTCGACGACACGGAAGTGGTCGGCGCGGGCGTACCCGTCCTCCAGCTCGATGCCGTCCTTGAGCCGCTTGCCGATCTCACGCGGCAGCGGGCCGGTGATGGCGGCGACGTAGGTCTTCTTCACGCCGTACTTCGGGTGCGTGAGGCGGTGGGCCAGCTCACCGTGGTTGGTGAGGAGGATGATGCCCTCGGTCTCGGTGTCGAGCCGGCCGACGTGGAAGAGACGCGTCTCACGGTTGGTGACGTAGTCGCCCAGGCACTGGCGGCCGTCCGGGTCCTCCATGGTGGAGACGACACCGGCGGGCTTGTTCAGCGCGAAGAACAGGTACGACTGGGTGGCGACGGTCAGGCCGTCCACCTTGATCTCGTCCTTCGGCTGGACGCGCTTGCCCTGCTCCAGCACGATCTCGCCGTTGACCTCGACGCGGGCCTGCTCGATGAGCTCCTCGCAGGCGCGGCGCGAACCCATGCCGGCGCGGGCGAGCACCTTCTGCAGTCGCTCGCCCTCCTCCTCGGCACCCGGGAAGGTCTTCGGGGTCTTGATCACGGGCTTGTCGGCGTACCGGTCGCGCACGCGCTCCTCGATCCGCGCGTCCAGCTCACGCGGACGGGACTGGCCGCTGCGGCTGCCGGGACCGCGGCGCGGGCCGCCGGCCCCGCCGATGCCGGGGGTCTTGGAGGTCTTCGGGCCGCCCTTGGCGCCACCGCGCGCGGACGCGCCACGGGCACCGCCGCCGCCGGCCTTGGGGCCCTGGCGTCCACTGCGCTCGCCCTCGGGGCCCACGTCGTAGCGACGCTCCTCGGGGCGGGGGTTGCGGATCCGCGGCGGCGGAGCCTGGTCGCGGTCGCGCGCGTCCGAGCCGCCGCCCTGGTAGCCGCCGCCGGAGCTGCCGCCCTGGTAGCCGCCGGAGCTGCCGCCGCGGTAGCCGCCGCCTCCCGTGGAGCCGCCGCGGTAGCCGCCGCCTCCGGTGGAGCCGCCGCGGGAGGAGCCACCGCCGGAGGAGGAGCCACCGCGGGAGCTGCCACCGCCGGAGGAGCCGCCACCGCGGTAGTTGCCGCCGCCGGAGGAGGAGCCGCCGCGGGGGTTACCGCCGCGTCCGCCACCACCGCCGCCGCCGCTGTTCCTGTTGCCGCCGCCGTTGCCGTTGCTTCGCATCAAATGTCCGTCGTCTTGTCGTCGTCTTCATCAGTGTCCGGTGCGTCCGGATCGAACGACGGCACACCTTCTTGCGTCTCGGCTTCGATCGCGTCCGCCTCGGGGAGGAAGGGCGCGAGCTCCGGGAGCTCGTCCAGGCCGCGTAGGCCCATCCGCTCCAGAAAGTAGTTCGTCGTCCTGTACAGGATCGCACCTGTTTCGGGTTCCGTCCCCGCCTCCTCCACCAGACCGCGCTGGAGGAGGGTCCGCATGACCCCGTCGCAGTTGACTCCGCGGACCGCCGAGACCCGTGATCGGCTCACCGGCTGGCGGTACGCGACGACCGCCAGGGTCTCCAGAGCCGCCTGGGTGAGCCGGGCCTGCTGGCCGTCCAGTACGAAGCCCTCGACGGCCGGTGCGTACTGCGCCCGGCTGTAGAACCGCCACCCGCCGGCGACCAGCCGCAGCTCGAATCCCCGGCGCGCGGCCGTGTACTCGTCGGCGAGCTCCCGCAGCGCGTCCGCGACCTCGCGGGGGGTGCGCTCCAGCACCTTGGCGAGGTGCGCCTCGGTCGCGGGCTCGTCCACGACCATGAGTACGGCTTCCAGGGCCGGCTTCAGCTCCAGCGCGGCCACCGCGCCGGCGCCCGCTCCGGCGCTCGTCTCGCTGCTCAATCCTTCGCCTCCACGATCTGGTCGAACTCGTCGGTCACGGTCGGCATGCCGTCGCCGTCCCCGCCGCTCCAGCGCACGGTGAGGGTGTTCAGGGCCTCCTCCTGGTCGAGGACGACCGCCTTCTCCCGGTAGAGCTCCAGGAGGGCCAGGAAGCGCGCGACGACGGTGAGGGTGTCCGCGGCGTCCTCGGTGAGCTCCTGGAAGGTGGCCTCACCGCGCGCCTTCAGCATCCGCACCACCAGCCCGGCCTGCTCGCGCACGCTGACGAGCGGTGCGTGGATGTGGTCCACGTACACCTGGGGCTTGGCCTTGGGCTGCATGGCCTTGACGGCGAGCCGGGCGAACCCCTCCGGTCCGATGCTGATGACGACCTCGGGCAGGAGGTCGGCGTGGTGCGGCTCCAGCCCCACCGTGCGGGGGTAGCGCCTGGCCTCGGCCTCCGCCCGCCGCTCGAAGATCTCGGCGATCTGTTTGTACGCCCGGTACTGGAGCAGGCGCGCGAAGAGCAGGTCCCGGGCCTCCAGCAGGGCGAGGTCCGCCTCGTCCTCGACCTCGGCGACCGGCAGCAGCCGGGCGGCCTTCAGGTCGAGCAGGGTGGCGGCGACGACGAGGAACTCGGTGGTCTGGTCGAGGTCCCAGTCGGGCCCCATGGCCCGGATGTGCGCCATGAACTCGTCGGTGACCTTGGACAGCGAGACCTCGGTGACGTCGAGCTTGTGCCGGGAGATCAGCTGGAGCAGCAGGTCGAAGGGCCCCTCGAAGTTGTCCAGCCGCAGGGTGAACCGCCCGTCGCCCGGCCCCCCGCCCGATCCCCCGCGCGACCCGGAGGGCTCTTCCCGCCCCGGAACGGGCCCGCCGACGGCCCGTGGGCCGGCCTCGGGCCCCGGCCGCGTGTCGGGCCCCACAGGAGCCACAGGAGCCACTGACGCCTCGGCGCCGGCTCGGTCCGGGCCCGGGACCCCGTCCCCGGGCTCAGGGGCCCGCTGGGGCTCCGCCCCGCCCTCGGTCGGCGCGGGGCGCCGGGCGGGCGCCTCAGGGCCCGCCCGGCCCTCTCCCGGCGTGCCGGGACCGCGGCCCAGCAGGCGGCGGGAAGGGCGGCCGGGTTCGGCGGGGTAGGGCATCGCGGTCCAGGTGGTGCGGAGGGGCGGCGGGGCGCGGAAGTGGCGGGGCAGCCACGAGCAGCCTAGGGGGTGTCGTGTCGATCAGCCCGGATCGGGGACCGACGGCAACGCGGCGCGGGGTCCGGGGCAAAGCCCCGCTCTTCCAGCCCCGCCCCTTTCAGCCCCGCCGGCGTTTGAGGCGCGGGGGCCCGGGGGCAGCGCCCCGCTCCTTCAGCCCCGCCGGCGTTTGAGGCGCGGGGGTCCGGGGGCAGCGCCCCCGGCAACGGCGCCGCACCCGGCACCACACCGCGCGCGGCCCGGCACGGCACCTCGCCGCGTGGTCGGACCGCGAGTACGGCCGGGTACGAGCTGTGGTCTCGCCCGGCTACCGCGGGAGGGCCCCGGCGCAGCCAGGGCCCGGACCCACGCGCGGTGCGCTGCGGGGCGGAGCGGCCAGCCGGTCACGGCGTCGGCCGGGCCCCGGCCCGCGGGGCGGGAGCCGCAGGGCTCCGGGGAGCGGCCCGCAGGGCGGTCAGCGGCCGCGCAGGCGCCGTACGAGGATGCTGGCGTCGCCCCGGGATTCGAGATCGGCGAGGACGACCGCCACCGCCTCGCGGACGATGCGTCCGCGATCGACCGCCAGCCCGTGCTCACCGCGCAGCACCAGCCGCGCGTGTTCCAGGTCCATGAGCTCCTCGGCGGAGACGTAGACCGTGATCTTCTCGTCGTGCCGTTCGCGGCCGCTGGGCCGCCGGTTCGCGCCCCGGCCCTGGCCCTTGCCCCGACGGGTCGCGCCCGTCGGGCCGGGGCCCGCCCCGCCGGACGAGCCGGCGGGGCTGACAGAACCTTCCTGCGGTCGCCGCGGCTGCCCCACCACGGGCCCGCCGGACTCCGTACCGGCCTCAGCCTCCCGGCTGCGGCCCTCCTGCCCCGCGCCCTCGGCCGAAGCGGCCGAGTGTTCCACGGCGGGCGACTCCTCGGCCCCGCGCCGCGGCGAGGACGACTGGAGTGCCATCCCCCCGGTCGTACGGAACAGTTCGTCGGCTCCGGGCAGACTCACTCGGCGTGACACCGGGCGAGCACCTCCCTGGCAAGCTGGCGATACGCGGCGGCGCCGACGGAGTTGGAGGCGTACGTCGTGATCGGCTCACCGGCGACCGTGGTCTCCGGGAAGCGCACCGTGCGGCCGATGACCGTGTGGTAGACGTGGTCGTCGAAGGCCTCGACGACGCGCGCCAGCACCTCACGGCTGTGCACCGTACGGGAGTCGTACATCGTGGCGAGGATGCCGTCGAGCTCCAGCTCGGGGTTGAGCCGCTCCTGCACCTTCTCGATGGTCTCGGTCAGCAGTGCCACGCCGCGCAGTGCGAAGAACTCGCACTCCAGCGGGACGATGACCTTGTGAGCCGCCGTCAGGGCGTTCACGGTCAGCAGACCGAGCGAGGGCTGACAGTCGATCACGATGTAGTCGTAGTCGGCCATCAGGGGCTTGAGGGCCCGCTGCAGCGTGGACTCGCGCGCGACCTCGCTGACCAACTGCACTTCGGCAGCGGACAGGTCGATGTTGCTCGGCAGCAGGTCCATGTTGGGGACCGCCGTCTTGAGCAGCACCTCGTCGGCCGACATGCCCCGCTCCATGAGCAGGTTGTAGACCGTCAGGTCGAGTTCCATCGGGTTCACGCCGAGACCCACGGACAGTGCGCCCTGCGGGTCGAAGTCGACGAGCAGCACGCGGCGCCCGTACTCGGCGAGCGCGGCACCCAGGTTGATGGTCGACGTGGTCTTGCCCACGCCGCCCTTCTGGTTGCACATCGCGATGATCTTCGCCGGACCGTGGTCGGTCAGCGGACCCGGGATGGGGAAGTACGGGAGCGGGCGTCCGGTCGGGCCGATCCGCTCACGACGCTGGCGTGCAGCGTCGGGGGCGAGAGTGGCCGCGTACTCGGGGTCCGGTTCGTACTCCGCGTCGGGGTCGTAGAAGTGCCCCTCGGGCACATTGTCGTAGTCGGCGAAACCAGTGGGCTTTTCGCCGCTCAGGTCGCCGGCCCTGGAGTTCACGTCTAGGCCGTCCATGCTCTTTTGGGGCGTCGTCATGTGCTGGTGGTTTGCGAAGGTGCGTACTGCGACGGAGCCGACAGCCTCGAGCCCGGCAGGGCCTTCGCCCCGCGCGGGCATCCCCGCTCGACCACCCCCAGGAGCAAATGTCGACTCATTCACAAGTCGTCTTACCTCCTCGGACGTGACCAGGACACTTATCGATAGGTCAGCGTGGCACCATGCCGACGGTTGGCGACTCTATGGCGTGTCACCACTCAGCGGCAACACAATCCGCCGGACCCGGCACGATGTGTCGGCAACCGAACACCACTCTGTCAAGGGCGTGCGAGCTGTCGCTGCGAAGTTTCGCGGGTGTGCGAAAGGGTTAAAGGGTTACGTTCGAGGCGAGTTGAGCGGCCTCTCGGGGCACCCCGCAAACACGTCCGGCCGGACCTTGCGGGCAAGGTCCGGCCGGATACGTGAGATTGACGTCAGTCGTTGACGGTTCAGCCGAGCAGCGTGCTCAGCTCAAGGGTCTCCAGGCCGTGGGCCTCGGCGACGGGACCGTAAACGACCTGGCCGTCATGGGTGTTGAGGCCCAGCGCGAGCGCGGGGTCACGACGCAGCGCCTCGACCCAGCCGAGGTTCGCGAGCTGCACGATGTAGGGCAGCGTGGCGTTCGTCAGCGCGTAGGTGGAGGTGTTCGGCACCGCGCCCGGCATGTTGGCGACGCAGTAGAAGACCGAGTTGTGGACCTGGAAGGTCGGCTCGGCGTGGGTGGTCGGACGGGAGTCCTCGAAGCAGCCGCCCTGGTCGATCGCAATGTCGACAAGGACACTTCCGGGCTTCATCTTGGCGACGAGCTCGTTGGTGACCAGCTTCGGGGCCTTCGCACCCGGGATCAGCACCGCGCCGATGACGAGGTCGGCCTCGATGACGGCCTTCTCCAGCTCGTAGGCGTTGGAGACGATCGTCTTGATCTTCGTGCCGAAGATCTTGTCGGCCTCGCGGAGCTTGTTGATGTCGCGGTCCAGCAGGGTCACGTGGAAGCCCATGCCGACGGCGATCTGCACGGCGTTCCAGCCGGAGACGCCGCCACCGATGACGACGCACTCGCCGGCGTGGGTGCCGGGGACGCCGCCGGGGAGCACGCCGCGGCCGCCGACCGAGCGCATCAGGTGGTAGGCGCCGACCTGCGGGGCCAGGCGGCCCGCGACCTCGGACATCGGGGCGAGCAGCGGAAGCGCGCGGTTGGCGAGCTCGACCGTCTCGTACGCGATGGCGGTGGTGCCGGACTCCAGCAGGGCGTCCGTGCACTCGCGGGAGGCCGCCAGGTGCAGGTAGGTGAAGAGGGTCTGGTCCTTGCGGAGGCGGTGGTACTCCTCCGCGATGGGCTCCTTGACCTTCAGCAGCAGGTCGGCGGTGGCCCAGACCTCGTCGGCGGTGCCGAGGATCTCGGCGCCGGCCGAAACGTACTCGGCGTCCGTGATCGAGGAACCCACACCGGCGTTCTGCTCGATGAAGACCTGGTGGCCGTTGCGGACGAGCTCGTGGACACCGGCGGGGGTGATGGCCACGCGGAACTCGTTGTTCTTGACCTCGCGGGGGATGCCGACCTTCATCGTCGATCACGGTCCTTGGCTCAGGGGAAATTACGGGGCACTTCCATACATACCCGCCCACAAGAACGCGCAACGGGATGCACCACGGGATGACGTGGTGAAGCCAGTTTAATGAAGGATGAACTCGTGTCTAGCCTTGCAAACAAATAATCTCAGTCGGATCCACTACGGATTTCGCAGGCTGCGGGGTCCTCCCCCAGCAATCTGTCGGCCGCTGACCGGTGCAGCCTGGCGGCCGCCGGATCCCCCAGCCGGTCCAGCGTGTCGGCCAGCCGGACCTGCAGCGCGGCCTGAAGCCGCTGGTCCCCGGCCCGGCGCGCCAGCTCCACCGCCTCGCGGCAGGTGTGCAGGGATTCCTCGGGCCGGCCCGCGTACTCCTGGACCCGCGCCATCTCGCTCAACGCCTTTGCCTGACCCGGGACATCGGCCAGCTTCCGGTAGCCCGCGGCGGCCGCCCGCCAGCTGCGCAGCGCGTCCCCGTACCGGCCCGCGTACGTGTGGACGTTCCCGAGCCGCCCGTACAGCCGCGCCTCGTCCGCGCGCTCCCCCCGAGCGAGGGCCTGGGACAGGGCCCGCCCGAACCAGTCGGAGGCCCGGTGCCAGTCCTCCAGCTCCTGGTAGGCACCCCCTACGGATTCCATCGCGCGGCCTGTCGCGTACGGGTCATTCGCGGCCCTTCCGGCGTCCAGCGCGGCCCGGTAGCGCTCCAGGGCCTCCTGGGTCCGGCCGGTCTCGGCGTCCAGATCGGCCAGGTTCAGCAGCGCGGCGGCCTGCTCCCGGTGCAGGTCCCGGCGCTCGGCCACGTCCAGGACCAGGCGGTGCAGCCCGTACAGCTCGGGGGCGGCCCCGGCCGTGCCCCGGTGCTCGGCGAGGGCCCGCACGAGCGCCGCGACCAGCCGGCGGGCCAGGGTGTCCAGCTCGCCGTCGGCCACGGCCAGGGAGGCGGCCGCGCCGAGCGCGGGCAGCCGGGTGTCCAGCCAGGTGGCGGCGGCCCGCCGGTCGGGGAACCGCAGGGCGCGCGGCAGCCCGTCCAGCATCTCCCGCGCGCCCTGCTCGTCCGGTGCGGCCACGGCACGGCACGAGTGCAGCAGCCGTACGGTGCGCTCCAGCATCCGGGCCCGGGCCAGCTGGACCTCGGCGGGACGCTCCCTGGTCTCCAGCAGGGCCTGGAGGAGCGGCGCGAGGCAGCCCGGCAGCAGGAACAGCCCGTCGGCGGCCTGACGTACGAGCCCCAGCCCGGCGAAGTCGTCCAGCGTGGCCTGGGCGGCGGCGACGGAGCAGCCGGCTAGGGCGGAGGCGGTGTGCGAGTCGATGATGCCGGCGGGGGCGAGCGGCAGCAGGCGCAAGGTCCGCTGGGCGGGCTGCGGCAGGGACTCGTAGACGAGCCGGAAGCCCCGGGCGAGCGGGCCGCCGGTACTGGCCGGCATGTCGTGCAGCTGCTTGGCCAGATCGGAGACGGAGGCCTTGGGATGGGCGGCGAGCCACCCGCCGACGAGCCCGAGCGCGGCGGGCTGGCCCCCGAGCTCCTCGGCGAGGGTCTCCGCGGCGCGGGGGTCGGCGGTGACGCGGGTGTCCCCGATGCGCTGCGCGAGCAGCTCCACGGCGGAGGGCGTGTCCAGCCCGCCGAGGGTGCAGGGCCGCACATCGGGGATCCCCGTGAGCGGCCCCTCGGCGGTGACCACGACGAGGCACTCGGGGGTGTCCGGCAGCAGGGCGTCGACCTGGTGCGGATCGGCGGCGTCGTCGACCAGGATGATCACCCGCCGCCCGTCGAGCGCGGTGCGCAGGGCCGAGCTCAGCTCGTCCTCGCCGGCGCCGGGCGGGGTGGGCCGCCCCAGCGCCTCCAGCAGGCCGCGGACGGCCCGCTCGGTGGCGACGGTCTCCCCGCCGGGAGCGGTGAGCCGGGTCCGGAGCACGCCGTCGGGATACTGCGCGGCGATCTCGCTCACGAACGCCTCGGCAAGAGCAGTCCGCCCGGAGCCGGGCCGCCCGGCGACGAGCAGCACCCGGGCCCGGGGCGCTTTGGCCTTCCGGCCGGAGAGGGTGTCGAGCCCGGTCCGCGCGATGTCCTCGCGCAGCTCCTTGAGCTCACGCCGCCGCCCGACGAAATCCGTCACGGATCCGCTCCTCTCCCTGCCTTCGGATTGCGAGCGTAGTTCACGCAGAGCGACGGCCAGGGTGGAGCGCGGCGGGCATATCGCCTGATCGGATCAGCGGATGGTCCTCTTTTTCACGCGACGCTCGCACGCTGCGGCCCTGGCGGGCCTCAGCGGCTTCGCGCCGCTGCGCCGGACTCCGTCCGTCGTTCCACCGGGCGGGGCCCTGAGCCGTGCCTCGGGTCTGGCCGCTGCGCGGAGCCGTCCCCTACCCGCCCTTCCACCGTTCCCTGGGGCTCCGCCCCAGACCCTCCCCCAGACTCCGTCCGGGGGTACCCCCACGCCTCAAACGCCGGCGAGGCTATATTTCAGCCCCGCCGCACAAATCCAGCCCCGCCGGCGTTTGAGGCGCGGGGGTCCGGGGGCAGAGCCCCCGGCCACGGCGCCGCGCCCGGCGGCTACGCCTCGTACGGCCGGGCCGGCCACGGGGCCAGAGCGGGCCGCAGCGCCTCCAGGCCGTCGCCCGCCAGCGCAGCGGAAACGGCGAGCACACCCGTCACCAGCCCCGGGTTGCCCAGCTCGCCCGCCAGGATCCCGCGTACCAGGTCACCGAGAGGAACACGGGCGATCTCCATGTCCGCCTCCTCCTCGGAGACCTCGTACCGCTCCCCCTCCGCCTCCGCCAGATCCCGCGCCAGGAAGACCCGCACCGCCTCGTCGGACCCGCCGGGCGAGGAGAAGAAGTCGGCCAGCACCCGCCAGTCCCCCGCCTTGACGTGCGCCTCCTCGTACAGCTCCCGCTGCGCCGCGCGCAGCGGGTTCTCCCCCGCCACGTCCAGCAGCCCGGCCGGCAGTTCCCACAGCCGGTGGCGCACCGGGTGGCGGAACTGCCGCAGGACCAGCACCCGCTGCTCCTCGTCGAGGGCCAGCACGCAGACCGATCCGGGGTGGGCCTGGTAGTCGCGGCGTACGACGGACCGGTCCGGCATCCGGACCTGATCGGAACGGACCGCCGTTTTCGCTCCCTGGAACGGGGTCCGCGAAGCGATGACTTCCCACGACTCCGGTGTGTCCACGATGTTGCCCATGGCCATGGCCAGTACCTTCCCCAGAAACGCGACAGCCGGGGCACGATCCGTGCCCCGGCTGTCTACGTTATGCGGTCAGGCCCTCACTTCGCGGACTGCTGCCGCTCCACGGCCGCCTTGACCAGACCCGCGAACAGCGGGTGCGGGCGCGTCGGGCGCGAGCGCAGCTCCGGGTGGGCCTGGGTGGCCACCAGGTAGGGGTGCACCTCGCGCGGGTACTCGACGTACTCGACCAGCTTGTTGTCCGGGGAGGTGCCGGAGAAGACGAGGCCCGCCTTCTTCTCCAGCTCGCCGCGGTAGGCGTTGTTCACCTCGTAGCGGTGCCGGTGGCGCTCGTCCACGTACGCCTGGTCGCCGTAGACCTCGCGCACGATGGAACCCTCGGCGAGCTTCGCCGGGTACATGCCCAGGCGCATGGTGCCGCCCAGGTCGCCCGCGCCCTCGACGAAGGCCAGCTGCTCCTCCATGGTCGAGATGACCGGGTGCGGGGTGGAGGCGTCGAACTCGGTGGAGTTCGCGTCCTCGATGCCCGCGAGGTTGCGCGCGGCCTCGATGACCACGCACTGCAGGCCCAGGCACAGGCCGAGCAGCGGGATCTTGTTCTCGCGGGCGTAGGTGATCGCGCCGACCTTGCCGTTGACACCGCGGTCGCCGAAGCCGCCGGGCACGCAGATCGCGTCCACGTCGGCCAGCTGCGCCGCGGCGCCGGCCGGGGTCTTGCAGTCGTCGGAGGTGACCCACTTGATCTGGACCCGGGCCTTGTTGGCGAAACCGCCGGCGCGCAGCGCCTCGGTCACCGACAGGTAGGCGTCGGGCAGGTCGATGTACTTGCCGACGAGCGCGACCTTGACCTCGTGGTCGGGGTTGTGGACCCGGTCGAGCAGGTCCTCCCACACCGTCCAGTCCACGTCGCGGAAGGGCAGGTCGAGCTTGCGCACGACGTACGCGTCCAGGCCCTCGGTGTGCAGCACCTTCGGGATGTCGTAGATCGACTTGGCGTCGATCGCCGCGACCACGGCGGCCTCGTCCACGTCGCACATCAGCGAGATCTTGCGCTTGATGGAGGTGGGGACGTCGCGGTCGGCGCGCAGCACGATGGCGTCGGGCTGGATGCCGATGTTGCGCAGGGCCGCGACCGAGTGCTGGGTCGGCTTGGTCTTGAGCTCGCCGGAGGGGCCGATGTAGGGCAGCAGCGAGATGTGCACGACGAAGACGTTGTCGCGGCCGACCTCGTGGCGGACCTGGCGGACGGTCTCCAGGAAGGGCAGCGACTCGATGTCGCCGACCGTGCCGCCGACCTCGGTGATGACGACGTCTACGTCCTCGGTCGCCATGCGGCGGATGCGGTGCTTGATCTCGTTGGTGATGTGCGGGATGACCTGCACGGTGTCACCGAGGTACTCGCCGCGCCGCTCCTTGGCGATGACCTGCGAGTAGACCTGGCCGGTGGTGACGTTGGCCGAGCCGTCGAGGTCGACGTCGAGGAAGCGCTCGTAGTGGCCGATGTCCAGGTCGGTCTCGGCGCCGTCGTTGGTGACGAACACCTCGCCGTGCTGGAACGGGTTCATCGTGCCGGGGTCGACGTTCAGGTACGGGTCGAGCTTCTGCATCGTGACCCGCAGGCCGCGCGCCTTCAGCAGCGCACCCAGGCTGGAGGCCGTCAGGCCCTTGCCGAGGGAGGAAGCGACACCCCCGGTGACGAAGATGTGCTTGGTCGTCATGGATTTGGGCGGCATCGCCAAGAGGGGGCTCCCGTGGTCGCGAGGTGAGGTGCGTCCGGCGCCGGCCACCGTCGATCCGGAAGGGTCTCAGGGGGCGCCGAAGCTGCGGTTTCGGGGCTCCTGATTCGCACAGGCAGACCACCGGTCCACGGGGTACCAGCCTATCAGCGCCCGGGCCGGTCCGCCTCCGGCCACGCGGCGCGGGCCCCTCGTCCGGGGTCGCCGGGGCGCGCTGAGCTGACGCGTCGACGGCTCACCCGTTCGGCGGAGCCGCATTCTTCCAAGCCTCGGGGAGATCACTAGGGTGCCGTCATATCCTGCTCGGATATTGCACACATCACCGCCGGGCAGTCCGTCAGACGGCCTAACCGAGCCGATATACGGAATCATGGGCTCACGCGGGGATCCCTGCACACAGGAGACCGCGCAACCGCGCAATGCAAGCGCCCTTCGGGGCGGACGTGGCCGTTCGACTGGAGATGCAACGTGTCCGGGCGCATCGAGGATTACGCACTGATCGGGGACATGCAGACCGCCGCGCTGGTCTGCCGGGACGGGGCGGTGGACTGGCTCTGCCTGCCACGTTTCGACTCCCACGCCGTCTTCGCGAGCATTCTCGGCACCGAGGATCACGGGTTCTGGCGGATCGGCCCGGCCTTTCCGGCGGGCGCCGAGGCCCCGCGCGCCGCCCGCCGCCGCTACCGCGGTGACTCGCTGGTGCTGGAGTCGGAGTGGGACACCCCGCGCGGCACGGTCCGCGTGATCGACTTCATGCCGCCCCGCGAGCAGCACGCGCCGCAGCTGATCCGCATCGTGGAGGGCGTCAGCGGCCGCGTCCCGATGCGCTCGGCGCTGCGGATGCGCTTCAGCTACGGGCGGGTCGTGCCCTGGGTGCACAAGGTCGACGGGCGTACGGTCGCCGTCGCGGGCCCCGACTCGGTCTGGCTGGACACCGACGCGCAGACGTACGGCAAGGACCTGACGACGTACTCCGACTTCACCGTCGGGCCCGGCGACCGGATGGCCTTCAGCATCAGCTGGCAGCCCTCGCACCGCGGCGCTCCGGAGGCCCCCGACGCCGAGGCGGCCCTGGACTCGACCGCCGAGTTCTGGCGCGAGTGGGTCGAGCAGTGCACCTACCACGGGCCCTACCGGGAGGCCGTGGTCCGCTCCCTGATCACCCTCAAGGCCCTCACCTACGGCCCCACGGGCGGGATCGTCGCCGCGCCGACCACCTCCCTGCCGGAGGAGATCGGCGGGGTCCGCAACTGGGACTACCGCTACACCTGGCTGCGCGACGCGGCCATCACCCTCTCCTCGCTGCTGCGCACCGGCTACCGCGAGGAGGCCCGCGCCTGGCGCGAGTGGCTGCTGCGCGCGGTGGCCGGGGACCCGGAGAACCTCCAGATCATGTACGGGATCGCGGGCGAGCGGGAGCTCGGCGAGACCGAGCTGGACTGGCTGCCCGGCTACGAGAACTCCCGCCCGGTCCGCGTCGGCAACGGCGCCGCGGGCCAGCTCCAGCTCGACGTGTACGGCGAGGTCACCGAGGCCCTGCACCTGGGCCACATGACCGGCCTGGCGCGCAGTGACTACGCCTCGCTGCTCCAGCTGAAGCTGATCCGCTACCTGGAGACCCACTGGGACCAGCCGGACGAGGGCATCTGGGAGGTGCGCGGCCCGCGCCGCCACTTCGTGCACTCGAAGGTGATGGCCTGGGTGGCCGTGGACCGCACGATCAAGCTGATCGAGAGCGGGGACGCGGACGGCCCGCTGGACCGGTGGCGCGAGCTGCGCGACGAGATCCACCAGGACGTGTGCGAGAAGGGCTACGACAAGGAGCGCAACACCTTCACCCAGTCGTACGGGTCGAAGGAGCTGGACGCCTCCCTGCTGCTGATTCCGCAGATGGGCTTCCTGCCGCCGGACGACAAGCGGGTCATCGGCACCATCGAGGCGATCCAGCGCGAGCTGTCCACGCCCGACGGTTTCATCCTGCGCTATCCGACGGCCGGCGAGGAGGCCGGTGTGGACGGCCTGGAGGGCGACGAGGGGGCCTTCCTCGCCTGCTCGTTCTGGATGGCCGACGACCTCGCGATGATCGGCCGCGTGGACGAGGCGCGCCGACTCTTCGAGAAGCTGCTCTCGCTCCGCAACGACCTGGGGCTGCTCGCGGAGGAGTGGGACCCGAAGGCCAAGCGCCAGGTCGGGAACTTCCCGCAGGCCTTCAGCCACGTTCCGCTGATCGACACGGCACTGCGTCTGACGGCGAGCGGGGCGTACGGCGGCTAGCCGCTTCGCCGGGGCCCCGTGCTCGACGCGCCGACGTGATCGCCCCCGCCTACGCTGGAAGGGTCCCATGCCCTTCTCGGAAGGGGGAGGCCATGACGCCCCTCTCGAAGGCGGGTACGGCGCTGACCGCACTCCGCGAGGATCTGGCCGGTGACGTCTTCACCCCGGACGATCCGGGGTACGACGAGGCCCGGACGATCTTCAACGCGATGATCGACCGCAGGCCGGCCGTCATCGCCCAATGCGAGAGCGCGACGGACGTGGTGACCGCCGTGCGGTTCGCGAGGGAACTGGACCTGAAGATCGCGGTGCGCGGCGGCGGGCACAGCGTCGCCGGGATGTCCCTCAACGACGGCGGCATGGTCGTGGACCTGCGCCGGATGCACGAGGTGACGGTCCACCCGGCGGCCAGGGCGGCCCACATCGAGGGCGGGGCCACGATGAGCCATTTGGACCGGGCCTGCCAGCCGTACGCGCTGGCGACCACCGGCGGCCGGGCCTCCACCACGGGTGTCGGCGGCTTCGTCCTGGGCGGCGGCAGCGGCTGGCTGGACCGCAAGTTCGGGCTGGCGGTGGACAACCTGCTGGGCGTGGACCTGGTCACCGCCGACGGCGAGCTGGTGCACGCGACGGCGGAGGACCACCCCGAGCTGTTCTGGGGGCTGCACGGCGGCGGCGGGAACTTCGGCATCGCCACCTCGCTGACCCTGCGGCTGCACGAACTGCCCGCCATGTCGATCGCGTTCATCCTGTACCTGCCGGAGCGCGGGCCCGAGATGGTCCGTACGTACCGGGACGTCATCGCCGCCGGCCCCGTGGAGGCCTCCGGCGGCGCCATCTACCTGACCGGCCCGCCCGAGGAGTTCGTGCCCCCGCACCTGGTCGGCAGGCTGCTGGCCGCCGCGCTGCTGACCTACGCGGGCCCCGAGGAGGAGATGCGCGAGCTGGCCGAGCCGCTGCTGGCGATCCCGCACGAGGTGGAGCTGGTCATGGCCATCCCGTACGCCGATCTGCAGTGCATGATCGACGACCCGCCGGGCATGCGGAACTACTGGTCGGCGGAGTACCTCACCGGTGTGCCCGACGAGTTCGTCGACGTGTTCTGCGCCCGCGGCGACTCGATGCCCGTGCCCACCGGCACCCAGCACGTGGTCTGGCCGCAGGGCGGCGCGATCGCCTCGGCGCCCGGCGACTACCCGGTGGCCTTCCGCGACGCGCCCTGGGCGGTGCACCCGTTCGGGATCTGGGAGGACCCCGAGGACGACGAGCGCGTCCGGCAGTGGGTCAAGGACGTCCGCGCCGATGTCCAGCCGTGGAGCACCGGCGCGGTCTACCTCAACTTCACCGGCGACGAGGGCCACGAACGGGTGATCGCGGGCCTCGGCGCCGAGAACATGCGGCGGCTGGGCGAGCTGAAGCGGCGGTACGACCCGGACAACGTCTTCCGCTTCAACCACAACATCCAGCCGGCCTGATGCCTGTCAGGTGAGGGCGGCGATCACCTCCCGGGCGGCCCGCTCGCCCTCGGTGGCGCCGCCCTCCATGAACCCCTGGAAGTCGTAGCTGCAGTGCTCGCCGCCGATGTGGACGTTGCCCTGCGCGGTGCCCTCGTACTTGGCGTAGCGGTGCAGGTAGCCGGTCGGCCAGTACGAGTACGCGCCGAGCGAGTACGGGTTGCGGTGCCACGCGGAGAGCTGGGCCTTGCCGGTCCAGGCGGCCTTGGTGCCCGGGTAGAAGGCGTCGATCCCGGTCAGCATCCGGCCGGCGAGGCCGCGTACGTACGGATCGGCCTCGGTCGCGAAGGGGCTCCCGGGGGTTAGCGATCCGGCGAGGGTGCCGCCGCCGTACTGGAGCAGGATGCCGCCGGTGCCCGGCTGCACCTTGGTGGTGTCCCAGGTCTGCTGGACCTCGCCGTCGGTGAAGCAGTCGCCCGCGGAGACGCCCGGCCAGGGGCCGGTGCCGCGCCAGGGTCGGGCGGTGAACTGCATGTTGAGCTTGGTGCAGTAGCCCATCCGGGCGTCGCGCAGCAGGTTCCTCATCAGCGGGTCGAAGCCGGCCTGCGCGGTGTCGACGCGCTGGAGGATCGGCAGCGGCAGGCACAGGACGGTGTGGTCGGCGACGGCGGTCCGGACGGCGCCCGCGTCGTTGAAGGTCAGGGTCTGGGTGCCGTCGGCGTTGGCCCGTACGGCGACCAGCTCGCGGCCCATCACGATCGAACCGGCGGGCAGGGCCGCGGCGATGGCGTTCGGCAGCCGGTCGTTTCCTCCGGTGATGTGGTAGCGCTCGTTGGACAGGCCCCAGACGTTGAAGTTGCCCGGATTCGTCTGGTAGCCCATCAGGAGGACCAGGGCGAGGGCGGACTGCTGGTCGGTGTCGGCGCCGTACTCGACGTTGTAGGCCACGTCGATGAAGCGGCCGAGCTGCGAACCGTGGCCGCCGGGGACCCGGGTCTCGATCCACTCGTACAGGGTCATGTTGTCGAGGGCCGTGCCGGTGGGCGTGGTGCTGTTCCAGGCGACCTCCCCCGCTTCGGAGAGGTCGCGGCGCAGCGCCTGGTAGACGGCCTTGAAGTCCTCGTCCGCCTGGGTGCGGGAGTAGTACTCGCCGTTGAACCAGAGCACCTCCTCCGCCCCGTTGGGCCCGCCGCCGAGGAAGTCCTCGACGGGCAGGCCGAAGCGGCGGCACAGCTCCAGGATCTTCTTGTGGCTGGTGTCGATCAGCTCGCCGCCGATCTCGGAGGTCTGCCCGTACGCCCAGTGGCCGCGCTGGGTCCACATCCGGCCGCCCACGCGGCTCGGGTTGGCCTCGTACAGGGTGAAGGGGATCCCGGCGTCCTTGAGGGTGAGGGCCGCGGTCAGACCGGAGATGCCGGCGCCGACCACGGCGACGCGGGCGGGACCGACGGGCTTCTTGTCGGGGGCGGTCGCGGGGGCGGTCGCGGCGGCGTGGGCGGTCGCGGCCCCCGCGGAGGCGAGCGCGGTGCCGAGGCCGAGTGCGGCGGCGCGTCCGAGGAGCTCGCGGCGGGTGGAGCTGCGGACCTCGGCGGCGGGCAGCGCGAGCCGCCGGGCGGCTGCGTGCTCGGCGGCGAGCCGGCGCAGGGCGTGCATGACGGGCGTACGGGCCATGGCGGGGCTCCTCAGAAGTGCGCGGCGGCGGTGGGGTCGGACGGGGCGGCCTGGCCCGGCAGGCCGGCGGGCTCGCCGGGGCGCTCGGCGGCGTCCTCCAGGACGATCCGGCCGATGATCTCGTAACGCGCGGGGGCCTTCGCCTTGAGCCAGAGGCCGAGGCCGAGACCGCCGAGGAAGACGGCGCCCACGATCCACGGGATCAGCTTGAAGAAGAGGGAGCCGGCCGCGCTGCCCGCCGCGGTCTCCATGTTGAGGACCAGCAGGACCACGACGGCGATCATGCCGATGCCGCCGAGCAGCGGCGCGGTGAAGGTCTTGAACCAGTGCCGGTCCTCGGGGTGGTTCTTGCGGAAGTACCCGATGACGGCGAAGGAGCACAGCGTCTGGACGATCAGGATCGCCATCGTGCCGAGGATCGCGAGCAGCGTGTAGAGGTGCAGGTACGGGTCCTGACCGGTGAGCCAGAAGCCGGCGACGAGCGCGGTGGCGATGGCGGTCTGCACGACCGAGGCCACGTACGGGGAACCGTGCTTGGCGTGGGTGTGGCCGAGCTTCGGCGACAGGAAGCCCTCGCGGCCGATGGCGTAGAGGTAGCGGGCGGCGCACTGGTGGAAGGCCATGCCGCAGGCGAAGGAGCCGGTGAGCAGCAGCCACTGGAAGGTGTCGACGGCCCAGGCGCCGATGAAGGATTCGGTGGGGGCGAAGAACAGGTCCAGGGGGTTCTTGGAGGCGGACAGTTCGACGGACTTGGCCATGCCGTTGCCCGCGATGGTCATCCAGGAGACGTAGATGTAGAAGAGGCCGACTCCGACCACGGAGACGAGGGTGGCCTTGGGGATGGCCCGCTTGGGGTCGCGGGACTCCTCGCCGTACATGGCGGTGGACTCGAAGCCGACCCAGGACCAGAAGGCGAAGAAGAGGCCGAGCCCGGCGGAGGTGCCGGTGAAGGCGTTCTTCGGGTTGACGGGCTCCAGGGGGATCCCCTCCGGGCCGCCGCCGGCGATCAGTACGGCGGTGGCGACGGCGAACAGCACGGCGATCTCGGCGACGAGCATCACGCCGAGCGCCTTGGCAGTGAGGTTGATGTCGAAGTGCGCGAGGGCGGCGGTGACGGCCAGCATGGCGGCGGCGTAGAGGATCCAGGGCAGGTCCACGCCGAGCTGGTCCTGGACGGTGGTCTTGGCGAAGTAGGAGAACACCCCGACGATCGAGGCCTCGAAGACGACGTACGCGAGGACGGCGAGCATCCCGGACGCCATGCCGGCGATGCGGCCGAGGCCGTGCGAGATGTATCCGTAGAAGGCGCCGGCGGCGGTGATCCGCTTGGCCATGGCGACGTAGCCGACCGCGAAGACGGTCAGGACGAGGGTCGCGAAGAGATATCCGGCTGGAGCTCCGGTGCCGTTGCCGAAGCCGACCGCGATGGGCAGGTTGCCCGTCATCGCGGTGATCGGGGCGGCGGTGGCGACGGCCATGAACACGACGCCGACCAGCCCGACGGAGTTGGCCTTGAGCCGCTGGACCTGCGGGGCTCCGGGTGCCTGGGGCGACTCACCGGTGATGTCTCTGCTCATTGCGTCCTCTTCCGTGTGGAGGGCGCCCACTCTCGCCCCGCGTGACGCACGCCACAATCGGCACGTGGTCCGATAATCTCCTTGCGGGGGCGACGAGTTGTCGGGCCGTTCGGGCGGCAGCGCGTCACTTGTAACCGAGGAGTGATGTGTTGGGAACAGGCCTGCCGGTACCGTCCCGCGATATGGACAACCAGGGCGGGATCACGGTTCAGCGGGCACTGGAGCTGCCGGGGCTGCGCAGCGGACTGCCCGAGGTGGTGGCCTGCGCGGACCGCCTGGGCCGGACCGTCCGCTGGGTGCACGCGGGCGAGGTGCCGAACATCGCCTCCCTCCTCAAGGGCGGCGAGCTGCTGCTGACCACGGGCCTCGGCCTCGGCACCCGGCCCGCCGAGCAGCGTGCCTTCGTACGCCGCCTCGCGGACCGCGGGATCGCCGCACTGGTGGTCGAGCTGGGCCCGCGCTTCACCCGCCTGCCGGCGACCATCGTGGAGACCGCGCGCACGTCGGGACTGCCGCTGGTCCAGCTCCACCGGGAGGTCCCCTTCGTCACCGTCACGGAGGAGGTCCACACCGAGATCGTCAACCACCACTACGCGCTGCTCCAGCGGGCCGAGGAGGTCCACCGGCGGTGTACGGAGGCCCTGTTGGGCGGCGGTGGCATCCCGCAGGTGCTGCGGATCCTGGCCGACTTCACGGGGAACCCGGTCTTCCTGGAGACCCCCGACGGGCAGTTGCTGTACGCGGCGGGCAGCTCGGCCGGGGACGCGGGCGCGGACCCGCTCCAGGTCTGGGAGGGCCTGCGGGGCCAGCGCGAGGCCGAGCCCTCGGCGAACACGGTGGTGATCGACGTACCGGGCGGTGGCCACGGCACGGGCTCGGTCCGGGCCCGGGTGGTACTGGTCGGGGTGTCGGCCCCGCTGCTGCAGGTCCACCGGATGGCGGCGGAACGCACGGCGGGAGTCCTGGCCGTGGTCCTCATGCAGGCACGGCAGGAGGAGGAGCTGGCGGCGCGCGGTCGCGGCGACTTCCTGACGGACCTGGCGGAGGGCCGCATCTCGGCGGAGGACGCCCCGGCGCAGGCCCGCGTCCTGGGCTTCAAGCCGGGGACGGGGCCGCTGCTGCCGATAGTGATGCGCCTGTCCTCGGAAACGAGCCCGTCAGGGAACTGGGCCGTGCTGGCCCGCGCGGTCCTGGAGGAGCTCTCGTCCGTGGGCGTGCCGGTCCTGCTGGGCGTCCGCCCGGTGGAGGGCCGCGTCCCGCTCCTCGTGTCCCTGCGCACCGAATCAGAACGTACGGCGGTGGCCGACCGGGTCTCGGCCGCGCTCCGGGCGGGCGTGGAACGGGCCGGCCTGGACCGGGCCGCGGCCCCGCCGGCCGTGGTCGTCGGCGTCGCGGGCGGCTGGGCCGCCGCCTCGGCGGGCCTGCGCCACGCCGCGGAGACCGCCACGGCGGCCCACGGCCTGCCGGCCCGGCCCTGGTACGACGCGAGGAGGCTGGACATCGACCTCCTCCTCTGGCGGCTGCGCGAACACCCCGACCTGGCGGCCTTCGTGGACCGCGCGATCGGCCCGCTCCGCACCCACGACACGACCTCCCGCCCGCCGCTCCTGCCCACCCTGGAGACGTACCTGGCCCACGCCGGCCGCAAGGCGGAGACCGCCCGCGAGCTCCACCTGAACCGCCAGACCCTCTACAACCGCCTGGCCCGCATCTCCGAACTCCTGGGCACGGACCTGGACGACCCCGAAACGGTCCTCTCCCTCAGCCTGGCCCTCCGCGCCCGCCGCCACACGTCTTCTTGACGGGTGGGCGGCCCTGGCGGGGCTGAATTTCAGCCTCGCCGGCGTTTGAGGCGCGGGGTTCGGGGCGGAGCCCCGGTCTTTCAGCCTCGCCGGCGTTTGAGGCGCGGGGGTCCGGGGGCAGCGGACCCGCACCCGAACGGCTAGCGCCGCCCCCGCTCCATCAACTCGTCGTAGACGGACAGGACCTGCGCGACGGTGTCGTCCTCCGACGGCCAGGTCGCGGCCTGCGCCAACCCGGCGGCGGCCACCGCGGCCCGGCGGTCCGGATCCGCCAGCAGGTCGGTCACGGCCGAGGCAAAGGCCCCCGCATCCCCCGGTGGCACCAGCACCGCCCCCTCCCCCACCAGCTCCGGCACGCCCCCCACCGCCGTGGCCACCAACGGCACCCCCACCCGCAGCGCCTCCTGCGCCAGCAGCCCCCGCGCCTCCCACCGGCTCGGCAGCACCGCCACGTCCGCCGCCGCCAGCAGCCGCGCCGCGTCCCGGCGCCGCCCCAGCAGCCGCACCGGCAGGGCCTCCGCCTCGATCCGCCGGGACAGTTCGGCCCGTAGCGGCCCCTCCCCGGCGATCACCAGCAGCGGTGCGGGTTCCAGCGTCCGCCACTCCCGCGCCGCGTCGAGCAGTACGGAGTACCCCCGGTGCGCCACCAGGCTGCCGACGGCGATCAGCAACGGCCGCTCCACCGCCCCGAGTTCCGCCCGCACCTTGCCCGGGTCGACCACCGGCGAGCCCGCCGGCACGGCGACCGGTGCCAGCCGCGCGTCGCGCGCCCCCCGCAGCCGCGCGAGGTCCACCTGGTCCGAGGAGGCCCCGAGCACCACCGCCGCGGCCCGCGCCACGTGTCGTTCCAGCATCCGGCTCAGCCGCCCGAGCGCGCCCGCGGCCGTCGGGCCGTCGCCGTGCCAGCTCACCACCAGCGGCACCCGCCGCCCCCGCATGGCCAGCGCGGCCCGCATCCCGGCCCGTACCCCGTGCGCGTGCACGACGTCGGCCCCGGCACACGCGGCCCGCAGCACGCTCACCGCGTCGGGCGCGAACCGCGCCCCGGCGCCGGTGAAGTCGTACTCCCCCTCCGCCTGGACGGGCGCGCACACCGTGACCCGTACCCCGCGCGCGGCGAGCCCGGTCGTGAGCGACCGTACGTGCGCGTTGCTGCCCGCGCCTGCGCCGCCGTCGAGTACCTGGACGGTGCGGAGCGGCGGCCGCCCGTAGGGCTGGGCGGGGACGGGGGTGGAGACCGGGGAGCTGCTCACGGGCCGAAGCTCCAGGGTGAGGGAGTCAGAGATGTCGCCAAGGATGCCAGTCCGCACGCGCGTTCCGGGACCATACGGGTGCGGATCCGGTAGAGGATGTCGTCAGACACCCTTCCGCCTCACCCACACGGGCTAGGCCGTCTCTTTCGGATCTTGCCTGGCCCGCGCTGCCTGGCACCGCACCTCGCCGCGTTGTCGGGGCGCCCGAGTACGTCCAGTACTCGGGCGCCCCTCCGCCTTGCGATGCACGGCACCAGACAACGCGGGCTTAACCGGCAAGATCCGAAAGAGACGGCCTAGCGCGGTGTCACCCCGGCGCCTGCGCGCACCGGATGTGCCCCGACGAACGGGCGGGCCCGGAGCGCCGCGCGCCCCGGGCCCGTGCCCCGGAATCCTCTCGTCCCCGCGCGGCAGCGCCTACGCGTCGGCGCGCGCCGCCGCCAGCAGTTCCTCGGCGTGCGCCCGCGCCGAGACCGAGTCCTCGTGTCCCGCCAGCATGCGCGACAGCTCGCGGATCCGGGCCTCGCCCTCCAGGACGGTGACACCGCTCCTCGTGACCGACCCGTCGTTGGTCTTCTCGACCAGCAACTGCCGGTCGGCGAAGGCGGCCACCTGCGGCAGGTGCGTGACGACCACGACCTGCGCCGACTTGGCCAGCTTCGCGAGGCGCCGGCCCACTTCCACCGCCGCCTTGCCGCCGACTCCCGCGTCCACCTCGTCGAAGAGGTAGGTGGGCACCGGGTCGGAGCCCGCGAAGACGACCTCCACGGCCAGCATCACCCGGGACAGCTCACCGCCGGAGGCGCCCTTGGCGATCGGCCGCGGCTGGGCCCCGGGGTGCGGGGCCAGCAGCAGTTCGACCTCGTCGGCGCCCGAGGGGCCGTAGGCGACCGGGCGGCCGTCCACGTCCACGCCCTCGGGGTCCTCGGCCTGCCGGATGTCGATCGTCACGCGGGCGTGCGGCATCGCCAGCGACGCCAGCTCCTCCGTCACGGCCGCGGCGAACCGGGTCGCCGCCTCCACTCGGGCGTCCGTCAACGCCTGGGCCAGCAGCGACAGTTCGGACCGCAGCCCGTCCCGCTCGGCGGTCAGCTCCGTGATCCGCTCGTCGTCGCCGTCCAGCTCCAGCAGCCGAGCCGAGCCCTGTTCGGCCCACTCCAGTACGGCGTCCACGGTGCCCGCGGCGCCGTACTTGCGCGTCAGCTGCGTCAGGGCGGCCCGCCGTTCCTCCACCGCGGCCAGCCGCAGCGGATCGGCGTCCAGGTCGTCGGCGTAGCCCGCCAGTTCCCCGGCCACGTCGGACAGCAGGATGCCCAGTTCCCCGATCCGCTCGGCGAGCACGCCGAGCGCCGGGTCGTGCGACCGTACGGATTCCAGGGCCCGGTGGGCGCCCGCGACGAGCATGTTCGCGTCGATGGCCTCCGGGTCCTCGGGATTGCCCGCGAGTGCGGCGTGCGCGAGCTGCGCCGCCGAGGCCAGCGATTCGGCGTGGCCGAGGCGCTCCGCCTCCGCCGCCAGCTCGACGTCCTCGCCGGCCACCGGTTCCACGGCGGCGATCTCGTCCAGCCCGAAGCGCAGCAGGTCCGCCTCCTGGGCCCGCTCCCGGGCCCGGGTGGTGATCTCCTCCAGCTCGACGGCGACCGCGCGGAGCCTGCGGTAGGCCGAGCCGTACTTCTCCAGCGGGACGGCGACGGCGTCCCCGGCGTACCGGTCGAGGGCCTGGCGCTGCCGGGCGGGCCGCAGCAGCCCCTGCTGGTCGGTCTGCCCGTGTACGGCGACCAGGTCGTCCGCGAGCTCGCCGAGCAGGCCGACGGGTACGGAGCGGCCGCCGACGTGGGCGCGCGAACGCCCCTCGGCGGACACGGTCCGGCTGATCAGCAGGGCGCCGTCGTCGAGCTCGGCCCCGGCCTCCTCGGCGCGGACGGCGGCGGGGGCGTCCGGGCGCATGACGATGCGGCCCTCGACCACCGCCGCCTTGGCCCCGATCCGTACCAGGGCCGGGTCGGCGCGACCGCCGAGCAGCAGCCCGAGGCTGGTGACGACCATCGTCTTGCCCGCGCCGGTCTCGCCGGTCACCGCGGTGAAACCGGGCGACAGCTCGACCACCGCGTCGTCGATGACCCCGAGCGACCGTATCCGCATCTCCTCAAGCACGGGACGACGATACCGAGGTTTCACGGGTGCCATGTGACGTCACCCGCCCCAAGTTCTCCGAACGGATGTGCTATTAAGCTCATGCGTCACGCCGTGGCGTCCGTCAGTGCGGCGCCCCACGCCACCCCGACACCGGCAGCGCGAACTTCGCGACGAGCCGGTCGGTGAAGG
The DNA here is from genome assembly GCF_055571215.1 of Streptomyces sp. NPDC030995. Taxonomy (NCBI): domain Bacteria; kingdom Bacillati; phylum Actinomycetota; class Actinomycetes; order Kitasatosporales; family Streptomycetaceae; genus Streptomyces; species Streptomyces sp. NPDC030995. Next base: position 10,923 of record NZ_JBVIFS010000003.1, on the reverse strand, counting down.
ACGCGTGGTGCAGCCGGGCGAGCCGCACCGGCACCGCGCCCCGCCGGACCTCCACCCGGGCTCCGGCCGGCAGCTCCAGCATCCGCCGGCCGTCGCACCACAGGACCCCGTGCGGGGTGCCGGTCTGCACCTCCACCGCCAGCACCGAGGTGGGCGAGGTCACCAGCGGCTTCGCGAACAGCGCGTGCGCGCTGATCGGCACCATCAGCAGTGCCTCCACCTCCGGCCAGACCACCGGGCCGCCCGCGGAGAAGGCGTACGCCGTCGAGCCCGTCGGAGTCGCGCAGACGATCCCGTCACAGCCGAAGCCGGACACCGGGCGCCCGTCGATCTCCAGGACCACCTCCAGCATCCGCTCCGGGGACACCTTCTGGACCGCGGCCTCGTTCAGCGCCCAGTCCCGGTGGACCACGTCCCCGTTCGTCCGCACGACCACGTCGAGGGTCATCCGCTCCTCGACCTCGTACGCGCGCGTCACCACCCGGTCCACGACCCGGTCCAGGTCGTCCCGCTCGGCCTCGGCGAGGAACCCCACCCGCCCCAGGTTGACGCCCAGCATCGGCACCCCCGAGGCGCGCGCGAACTCCGCGCCCCGCAGCAGGGTCCCGTCGCCGCCCAGCACGATCAGCAGCTCACACCCGTCCAGCACCCCCGGCGTGGACTCGGTGACGAGCTCCACCTCGGACGGCAGCGGCAGGTCCACCGCCTCGTGCGCGAAGACGCGTACGCCCAGCCCGCACCGCAGCAGGCCCTTCACGACCAGCTCGGCGCTGCGGATGGCCGCGGGCCGCCCGGTGTGCGCGAGCAGGAAGACGGTGCGCCCCTCCGCCGAAACCGATGAATCCGATGCACCCGATGAATCTGTCACTGCGGCCCCTCCGCCACTGCACGGTCAACATCCGCCGGGTCGAGTTCCGGTGCCCCCGCCCGCAGCCACAGAAAGTACTCGACGTTGCCCGACGGACCCGGCAGCGGACTCGCGGTCACCCCGAGAACCCCCAGCCCCAGCTTCGCCGCCTGCGCCGCGACCTCGCGCACGGCCTCCGCCCGCAGCTCCGGGCTGCGCACCACGCCGCCGCTGCCCAGCCGGTCCTTGCCGACCTCGAACTGCGGCTTGACCATCAGCACCAGGTCCGCGTCGGGCGCGCAGCACCGTACGAGCGCGGGCAGCACCAGCCCGATGGAGATGAAGGACAGGTCACCGACGACGAGGTCGACCGGAGTCCCGTCGATCAGCTCCACCGTCAGTTCACGCACGTTCGTACGGTCCTTGACCGTGACCCGGTCGTCGCTCTGCAGCGACCAGGCGAGCTGCCCGTAGCCGACGTCGACGGCGACGACGTGGTCCACGCCCGCCCGGAGCAGCACATCGGTGAAGCCTCCGGTCGAGGCGCCGGCGTCCAGCGCCCGGCGGCCCTCGACGCGCAGCCCCTGCGGCCGGAAGGCGGCCAGCGCCCCCGCGAGCTTGTGGCCGCCGCGCGAAACATAATCCGGATCGCTGTCGTCCTTCAGCACCACCAGGGCCGCGCTGGTCTCCACTTGGGTGGCCGCCTTGGTCGCGGTGGTTCCGCCCACGGTCACCCGGCCGGCGGCGATCAGCTGCGCGGCGTGCTCCCGCGAGCGGGCCATGCTGCGGCGCACCAGTTCGGCGTCCAGGCGGCGGCGTGCCACTCCTGCCACGTTCGGTTCAGCTCCTGTTTTCGTACGGACCAGGGACGGGCGGTGCGTCCAGCGCGGTCAGCGCTTCGCGCAGCCCCCTGTGGACATCCTCGTACACCTCGACGTGTCCGTCCGCCGCGAGGTGGTCCGCGTCCGCCAGCCGCGCCAGGTGCGCGTCCACGCCGGCGTGGCCGGTGGGCGTACGTACGACGCCCAGCGCCACGGGCCCGGCGGGCCCGGTCGGGGTCTCGGCAGCTTCGTCGGTCATGCCCTGACGCTACCCCGTAGCGCCCCACGACCACGCACGGCTCTGCGGTACGGTCCTGATCACGATGGCTACGATCCAGGAGTGCCGCGAAGCACTCGACAACCTCTCCGGCAACCTCGCGCGGGCCGAAGGCGGCGCACGCGGCGCGGCCGCGCTCGACCGCTCCCTGAGCTGCCACATCACCGACCTCGACGAAACCTTCACGGGCCGCCTCGACGGAGGCCGGATCCGGGTGGACACGCTCACCCCCGGCCCACCGGCCACCAAGGCCGAGATCCGCCTCGCGATGACCGGCGACGACCTGGTGGCCCTGGTGGCGGGCGACCTCAAGTTCGCCAAGGCCTGGGCCTCGGGCCGCGTCAGACTGGAAGCCGGCTTCCGCGACCTCCTCCGCCTGAAGGCCCTGCTCTAGGGTTTCAGCCTCGCCGGCGTTTGAGGCGCTCTTCCAGCCCCGCCGGCGTTTGAGGCGCTCCTTCAGCCCCGCCGGCGTTTGAGGCGCTCTTCCAGCCCCGCCGGCGTTTGAGGCGCGGGGTCTGGGGCGGAGCCCCAGCAGACGGCCCGCACCCGCTACTCGGCCCGAGCCACCGCAGGGGCCACCGCTCGGGAAGCACGCGCCGCCGGCACCACCAACGGCGTCCCGGTCTCCGGATCGGAGATCACCTGGCACCGCAGCCCGAACACCAGCTCCACCAGCTCCGCGGTCACCACCTCCCCCGGCGGCCCCTCCGCCACGACCTTCCCGTCCCGCATCGCGATCAGATGCGTCGCGTAGCGCGCCGCGTGGTTCAGGTCGTGCAGCACCGCGACCAACGTGCGCCCCTGCTCCTCGTGCAGCTCGGCGCACAGGTCCAGCACATCGATCTGGTGCTGGATGTCCAGGTACGTCGTCGGCTCGTCGAGCAGCAGCAGTGGCGTCTGCTGCGCCAGCGCCATCGCGATCCACACGCGCTGCCGCTGCCCGCCCGACAGCTCGTCCACGGCCCGGTCGGCGAGCTCCGCGACCCCGGTCGAGGCCATCGACTCGTTCACGACCCGCTCGTCCTGCGCCGACCACTGCCGCAGCAGCCCCTGGTGCGGGTACCGGCCGCGCGAGACCAGGTCGGCCACCGTGATGCCGTCCGGCGCGATCGAGGACTGCGGGAGCAGGCCCAGGGTCTTGGCGACCTTCTTCGCCGGCATCGACCCGATCGCCGCCCCGTCCAGCAGCACCCGCCCCACCGTCGGCTTCAGCATCCGCGACAGGGCCCGCAGCAGCGTGGACTTGCCGCAGGCGTTGGGGCCGACGATCACCGTGAAGGAGTGGTCGGGGATCTCCACCGACAGGTTCTCGGCGATGACCCGCTGGTCGTAGCCGAGGGTCACGTTCTCCGCGGTCAGCCGCTGCACTCGCGTGCTCCTTACGTTCCTGTGTGTCGCCGTCATATACGTCCCGCCTTGCGCTCGGTGACGAGCAGCCAGAGCAGGTAGACACCGCCGACGAGCCCGGTCACCACACCCACCGGCAGCTGGTCGGCGCCGAAGGCCCGCTGCGAGGCCCAGTCGGACGCCAGCAGCAGCACCGCGCCCATCAGCGCCGCGGTCAGCAGGTTCCCGCCCGGCGAGCGGGTCAGCCGCCGCGCCAGCTGCGGCGCGGCCAGCGCGACGAAGCTGATGGGCCCGGCCGCGGCGCTCGCCCCGGTGGTGAGCAGGATCGCCGCCAGCATCAGCAGCAGCCGCGTCCGTTCCACCCGTACCCCCAGGGCGTACGCGGCGTCGTCGCCCATCTCCATCATCCGCAGCGCCCGGCCCTGCCCGAGGATCAGCGGGAAGAGCACCGCGCAGAGCACGAGCAGCGGCCACACCTGCGCCCAGTCCCGGCCGGCCAGCGAACCGGTCAGCCAGACCATCGCACGGGTGGCGTCCACCACTTCGGCCTTGGTGAGCAGGTACTGGATGGCGGCGATGAGCATGGCGGAGGCGCCGATGCCGACGAGCACCAGCCGGTAGCCCTGGATGCCCTTCTTGTACGCGAGCAGGTAGACGGCGGCTCCGGACAGCAGGCCGGCGAGCAGCGCGCCCACGGCCACCTCGGTGGCGCCGCCCTTGAACAGGATGATCACGACGAGCGCGCCGACCGCGGAGCCGTACCCGAAGCCCAGCATGTCCGGGGAGCCGAGCGGGTTGCGGGAGACGGACTGGAAGACGGCTCCGGCCATCCCGAGGGCGGCGCCGACGAGCAGGCCGACCAGCACCCGCGGCAGCCGCAGGTCGTTGACGATGAAGTCGTGGGCGGGGCTGCCGTTGCCCAGCAGGGTCTGTACGACGTCCCACGGCGCGATCCGGAAGTCACCGGTACCGATGAGCAGGACGGCCAGCGCGAGCGCCGCCACGGCGAGGAGCACCCCGACGGCCAGGGCGCGCCGCTCGACGCGCAGCGAGATCCCGCCGGGGAGGGTCAGCCGGCGGGCTTTGGCGGTCACGGTCACAGCTGGGCCATCCTCTTGCGCCGAACCAGGTAGATGAAGACGGGCCCGCCGATGAGCGCGGTGACGATGCCGACCTGGAGCTCGGCGGGCCGGGTGACGACCCGGCCGACGACGTCCGCGCCGAGCAGCAGCGCGGGCGAGAGCACCGCCGAGTACGCGAGCACCCAGCGCATGTCGGGCCCGGTGAAGGCCCGTACCAGGTGCGGGATCATCAGCCCGATGAAGACGATCGGCCCGCACGCGGCGGTCGCCGCGCCGCACAGCAGGGTGATGGCGAGCATGGCGGCGATCCGGGTCCGCGTCAGGTGCGCGCCGAGCGCCCGCGCCGTGTCGTCGCCCATGGCCATCGCGTTGAGCGGCCGGCCCAGCGACAGTGCGAGCACCGCCCCGGCCAGCAGGAAGGGGGCCACCTGCCGGACGGTGTCCATGTTGGCCGAGGCCAGCGAACCCACCGTCCAGAAGCGCAGCTTGTCGAGGGCCTTGCTGTCGAGGAGCTGCACGGCGTTGATGTAGCCGACCAGGGCCGCGCTGGCCGCCGTACCGGCGAGCGCGAGGCGTACCGGCGTCGCGCTGCGGCTGCCGCCGAGCACGTACACGGCGACCGAGACGACGGCGGCGCCGAGGAAGGCCCACCACACGAACTCGCTCAGCGAACTCGCGCCGAAGAAGCTGATGGCGGAGACCACGGCGGCCGCGGCGCCCGCGTTGACGCCGAGGATGCCGGGCTCCGCCAGCGGGTTGCGGGTCAGCGCCTGCATCACCGCGCCGGACAGTCCGAGGCCGAGGCCCACCATCAGCCCGAGGAGGGTGCGCGGGACGCGCAGGTCCCGCACCACCACGTCGGAGGGCGTCCCCGCGTAGTGGAACAGGCCGTGCCAGACCTCGTCGAGGGGCATCTGCTTGGCGCCGACGGCGATGCTCACGACCGCGATCAGCGCCAGCGCCGCGAGCGCGGCGAGCAGACCGGCGACGCGCGGGGCACGGCGGCGCGGGCGGGCACGCGGCTCGGGTTCGGATTCGGGGGGACTCTCGACCAACACGCGAGTTAGGTTAGCCTACCCTGAACCGACGCCAGACCCCCGCGTCCTACAGACCCAGCCTGGCCAGGGCCTTCGCCACGTCCAGCGTGCAGACCCCGTCCCCGGCCGCCGTCCAGGCCGCCGCGCACAGCGCCCGCAGCCCGTCGAGCGGATCCCCGTCCTCCCCGCGCACCTCCAGCGCGCCGCCGTCCGGCGCCACCGCCGTCCACCCGCCGCAGCGGAAACCCTCCCCGTCCGCCTCCACCGCCGGCTGCCCGGTCAGCAGCCCCCGCAGATCCCGGTCCACGTACGTCGGCCGGTGCCTGGGCTCGGCCCGCACCAGCTGCTCCGCGTCCGTCACCCCGGTCAGCACCAGCAGCGAGTCCACGTCCCCGTTGAAGGCGCCCTCGATGTCCGTGTCCAGCCGGTCCCCGACCACCAGCGGCCGCCGCGCCCCGGTCCGCAGCACCGTCTCCCGGTGCATCGGCGGCAGCGGCTTGCCCGCCACCTGCGGCTCCGCGCCCGTGGCGATCCGTACGACCTCCACCGCGGCCCCGTTGCCCGGCGCGATCCCCCGCGCCCCCGGAATCGTCAGGTCCGTGTTCGAGACGTACCACGGCACCCCGCGGTTGATCGCGTACGAGGCCTCCGCGAACCGCCCCCACGCCAGGTCGGGCCCCCCGTACCCCTGGACGACCGCCGCGAGACCCTCCTCGTCGGCCGACTCCACCGGCACCAGCCCGCGCTCGCGCAGCGCGACCCACAGCCCCTCCCCGCCGATCACCAGCACCTTCGACCCCGGCTCCACCTGCTCCGCGATCAGCCGGGCCACCGCCTGCGCCGAGGTGATCACCTCGCCCGCCTCGGTCGGGATGCCCAGCTCGCTCAGGTGCTCCGCGACGGCGTCCGGGGTCCGCAGCGCGTTGTTCGTGACGTACGCGAGGTGCATCCCGTCGGCCCGGGCCGCGGCGAGGGACTCCACCGCGTACGCGATGGCCTCACCGCCCGCGTACACCACTCCGTCCAGGTCCAGCAGAGCGGTGTCGTACGCCTGGTGCAGCCTCCGCTCGCTCGCCGCGGGACTGGTCCTGCTCTGCCGGGTCATCCTGTCCGCTCCTCACCCGATGGATCTTGTCCGAATTCCGTACTGCCCCGATCATCCCGCATGGCGAGACGCGATTTACCATGCACCAATGACCACACCTGGCACCGCGGACCACGGCCTGCGCCTGATCCCCTTCCACGGCCTGCGCTATGTCCCGGAGCGTGTCGGCAGCCTCGCCGCCGTCACCTCGCCGCCGTACGACGTGGTCGTACGCCCCGACGGAGTCGACCACCTCGAATCGGCCGACCCGCACAACATCGTCCGCCTGATCCTGCCGCAGGCCGGCACCCCGGCCGCACGCAACGAACAGGCCGCGCGCACCCTGCACGACTGGCTCGCCCAGGGCATCCTCAGTGCAGACCCCGAGCCCGCGCTCTACGTGTACGAGCAGCGCAGGGCCGGTCTGCTCCAGCGCGGGGTCATCGGCGCCCTCGCCCTGTCCGCCGCCGAGGAGGGCATCGTCCTCCCCCACGAGGACGTCATGCCGGACGTGGTCACCGACCGGGCCGGTCTGATGCGGGCCACCTCCGCCAATCTCGAACCCCTCCTCCTCACCTACCGCGGCGACGACCCCGGCACGGGTGCGGCGGACGTCGTGGAGAAGACGGCGCAGCGCGCGCCCCTCCTGTCGACCACCACCGAGGACGGCTTCCAGCACCGCCTCTGGGCCATCACGGATCCGGCCGAGCTCGCCGCCGTAACGACTGATCTCAGCCATCGCCAGGCCCTCATCGCCGACGGCCACCACCGCTGGGCGACGTACCTGCGCCTCCAGGAGGAGCACGGCTCCCCCACCGCCTGGGACTTCGGCCTGGTCCTCCTCGTCGACACTGCCCGCTACCCGCTCCAGGTCCGCGCCATCCACCGGATGCTGCGCCGCCTCCCGGTCGCGGACGCCCTCACCGCCCTCGAAGGCCGATGGCGGATTCGCCCCGTCGACGGGCCGCTCCCGCTGGCCCTGGACACCCTCGCGGACGCCGCGGAGCGGGGCAACGCCTTCCTCCTCGCCGGCGACGGCACCTTCCACCTGGTCACCGACCCCGACCTGGCCCTCCTCGACCGCACGGTCCGCCACGACCGCCCCGAGGCCTGGCGCCGGCTCGACGCCACCGTCCTGCACGCGACCCTGCTCGACGCCCTCTGGCGCATCCCGGACACCCCCGACCAGATCACGTACATCCACGACGCCGAGTCCACCGTGGCCATGGCCGAACGCCACGGGGGCACCGCGGTCCTGCTGCACCCCGTACGGGAGGAAGTCGTACGGGACCTGGCCCGTCAGGGCGTCACCATGCCCCGGAAGTCCACCTCCTTCGGCCCGAAACCGGCCACGGGCCTGGTCCTGCGCGGCCTCGGCTGAGCCTTCCGGGCGGGACTCGGGACATGGGCCGGACATGACCCCGGACATGAAGAAGGGCGGTACCCCGACCGGGGTACCGCCCTTCTTCATGTCACCGTGCCTCAGGCCTTGTCGCGGCCCGAGTCCCGCTCGTCGTCCTCGACGTCGGCGTCGGCCGCGGACTGCTCCAGCGGCTCGTACTCCTCGTCATCCTCGTCGTAGTACTCGGCGACGTCGGAGGCGCGCTCGGCCGCGGCGATCTCCGCCGCGTCCTCACCCTCGTCCTCGTCCTCATCCACGTCGTCCAGGTCTTCCACATCGTCCACGTCGACGTCGTCGGCCAGGTCGACAGCGGCGTCGACGAACTCGACACCGTCGAGCTCGGCGAGGCGGTCGGAGGCGTCGGTGGCCCCGTCCTTGTCCGCTTCGAGGGTCTTGCCGAACCACTCGCGCGCCTCGTCCTCACGACCGGCCGCCAGCAGGGCGTCGGCGTAGGCGTACCGCAGACGCGCGGTCCACGGCTGGACGCTGCTGGAGGCCAGCTCGGGGCTCTGCAGGGTCACGATGGCCGCTTCGAGCTGCCCCTGGTCCCGCCGGGCACCGGCCGCGACGAGACGCATCTCGACCTGGCCGGCCTTGTCCAGCTTCTGCACCTCGGGCTCACCGGCCATGGCCAGCGCCCGCTCCGGACGGCCGAGGCCGCGCTCGCAGTCGGCCATGACGGGCCACAGCTCGACCGAGCCGGTCATGCGCTTGGCGGCGCGGAACTCCGCGAGCGCCTCGCTGTACTTCTGCGTGGCGTACGCGGCGAAGCCGGCGGCCTCACGGACGGCGGCGACGCGCGAGGCCAGGCGCAGGGCGATGCGCGAGTACGCGTACGCCTGCTCCGGGTCCTCGTCGATCAGCCGCGCGACCATGACCAGGTTCTTGGAAACCTCTTCGGCCAGGCCCTTGGGCAGGCTCAGCAGCTCCTGACGCACATCGGCGTCGATCTCCAGGCCGGTGACGTCCTCGTCGATCGGAAGCCGCTTGACCGGGTCCCGGTCGCGGTCCGCGCGGAAGTCGCGGTCGCCGCCACGGTCATCGCGGCCACGGTAGCCACCACGGTCACCACCGCGATCGTCACGGCCACCACGGAACCCGCCACGGTCGCCACCGCGGTCGTCACGACGGGGGTAGGACGGGCGGTCGCCGCCACGGTCGTCACGGCCACCGCGGAAGCCACCACGGTCGTCATCACGACGGGGGTACGACGGACGGTCGCCACCACGGTCATCGCGACGGAAACCGCCGCCACCACCGGAGGGACGGTCGCCACCGCGGTCATCGCGACGCGGGTAGGACGGGCGGTCGCCGCCACGGTCGTCACGACCGCCACGGAAGCCACCACGGTCGTCATCACGACGCGGGTACGACGGACGGTCGCCACCACGGTCATCACGACGCGGGAAGGACGGACGGTCCCCACCACGGTCATCGCGACGGAAACCGCCACCGGTGGGACGGTCGCCGCCACGGTCATCACGGCGCGGGTAGGACGGGCGGTCGCCGCCACGGTCGTCACGACCACCACGGAAGCCACCACGGTCGTCATCACGACGCGGGTACGACGGACGGTCCCCACCGCGGTCATCGCGGCGCGGGAAGGACGGACGGTCCCCACCACGGTCGTCACGACGGAAACCGCCGCCACCACCGGAGGGACGGTCGCCACGGTCGTCACGACGGGGGTACGACGGACGGTCCCCACCGCGGTCATCGCGGCGCGGGAAGCTCGGACGGTCCCCACCACGGTCGTCACGACGGAAACCGCCGCCACCACCGGAGGGACGGTCGCCACCGCGGTCATCGCGACGCGGGTAGGACGGGCGGTCGCCACCGCGGTCGTCACGACCACCACGGAAGCCACCACGGTCGTCATCACGACGCGGGTACGACGGACGGTCCCCACCGCGGTCATCGCGGCGCGGGAAGCTCGGACGGTCCCCACCACGGTCGTCACGACGGAAACCGCCGCCACCACCG
>NZ_JBVIFS010000003.1:0-945 GCF_055571215.1 Streptomyces sp. NPDC030995 | reverse complement strand
CGGAGGGACGGTCCCCACGGTCATCACGGCGCGGGAAGGACGGACGGTCGCCGCCACGGTCATCGCGGCGGAAACCGCCACCGCCGCCGCCACCGGTGGGACGACCACCACGGTCGTCATCACGGCGCGGGTACGACGGACGGTCGCCACCGCGGTCATCACGGCGCGGGAAGGACGGACGGTCGCCGCCACGGTCGTCACGGCGGAAACCGCCACCGCCGCCGCCACCGGTGGGACGACCACCACGGTCGTCATCACGACGCGGGTACGACGGACGGTCGCCACCGCGGTCGTCACGGCGGAAACCGCCGCCGCCGGCGCCGGCGGGACGCCCGCCGCGGTCATCGCGACGGAAACCGCCGCCACCGCCACCGGTCGGGCGACCACCACGGTCGTCACGACGGAACGGGGGACGGTCGCCGCCACGGTCGTCACGGCCCCCGCGGTAGCCGCCCCTGTCACCGCCGTCGTTGCGCCGAGGCTCGCGCTCCGGACGATCGTCGGGAGAGTTGGACATGGGTGTGACTCCTGTCTTCGGGGTACCGCTAGTCATTCTCGCGCAACCAACCCATGGCCGCGCTTCGGCGTAAAGAGGTGAAACAAAAAAAGGACCCTTGGCCCAGCGTTGAACGCTGGACCAAGGGTCCTTTGAAAGATTGTTCGGCGGCGTCCTACTCTCCCACAGGGTCCCCCCTGCAGTACCATCGGCGCTGAAAGGCTTAGCTTCCGGGTTCGGAATGTAACCGGGCGTTTCCCTAACGCTATGACCACCGAAACCCTATCGGTTTCGAGCGAACAAGCACACTTTGTAGTTATGTTCTAGCTCTAGAAACCAGCAACTGTTCGTTGCTTCAGAACTAACACAGTGGACGCGAGCAACTGAGGACAAGCCCTCGGCCTATTAGTACCAGTCAGCTTCACCCGTTACCGGGCTTCCACATCTGG